>DAIDKA010000138.1 GCA_027451085.1 Gammaproteobacteria bacterium | reverse complement strand
CGGCAGCAGCAGCATCTCGCCCTCGTGGATGGGAATGTCCACGACCTTTGCCTGCTGGATGGTCTTGAGCACGATGTCGCCCTCGACCTGGTAGAAGAATTCCTCGCCCGGGTCGACGTGGTAGTCCTTGCGGCGGTTGGGGCCGCCCACGGCCATGACGACAAAGCGCGAATCGCGGAACAGCAGACGGTTGCCCACCGGGGGCTTGAGCAGGTGGCGGTTCTCGTTGATCCAGGCCTGGAAGTTCAGGGGAGTCGGAGTGGTCATGGTCTTCAACCCTGGCGCTGGCGGCTGTCCTTTAACCGGATGACCGCCAGAGTGAGTCGCGACACGCACACCAGGCGGGACTGCTCGTCGAAGATCTCAATGTTCCACACGTGGGTGCGGCTGCCGATATGCACCGGCCGGGTGACGCCGCGCACCACCGCGCCCTCGAACACCGGTCGCAGGTGGTTGGCGTTGATTTCCTGGCCTACACAGCGCTCATCGAGGCCAGGCAGCACGAAGTTGGCGCCGAGGCTGCCCAGGGTTTCGGCCAGGGCAGCCGAGGCCCCGCCATGCAGGGCGCGCGCCGGCTGGCAACTGCGCCCCGTGACCGGCATGGTGCCGGCAAGGAAATCCGGGCCCAGCTCGGTGAGCTTGATCTGCAGGTGCTCGGCCATGGTGGCCGTGATGCTTTTGTGGATTTCTTCAAGAGTGGTGCCGGGGCGCCAGATGGGTTGCATGGAGGATTCCTTGGGCTCTTGCGGAGCCGGCTCATTCGCCCGGCTGCTGGTAGCCGTTGCAGGATACGCTCAAGGGGAAGGCGGGCTCGTCCAGGTTGACAGCGGTGAGGCTGCCGCCCCAGACGCAGCCGGTGTCGAGCCCCAGGACATTGTGGCGGTTGACAAAGCCCAGCGTCGACCAGTGGCCGAACACGATGCGCGTGTCCCGGCTGGCCCGGGATGGGACCTCGAACCAGGGCATCAGGGACGAGCCTTGCCTTGGCGGCAGACCCTTGGCCTTGATCTGCATGCGGCCCACGCAGCTGCACACCCGCAGCCGCGTGAGGGCGTTGACGATGAAGCGCAGGCGGTCGTAGCCGGTGAGTGCATCGTCCCATAGGTCGGGCTGGTCGCCGTACATGTGGTCGAAGAATGCGGCCGGGTCTGCTTCGAGCGCGGCGTGCAGCTCTCCAGCGTGAGCCAGCGCCTGTGGCACCGTCCATTGCGGGGGCAGGCCGGCGTGGATCATGAGGTCCCCGTGCGCAGGATCGAAGTGCGCCAGCGGCCGGTCGAGCAGCCAGTCGATCAGCGCGCCGTGGTCGGGTGCGGCCAGCACGGCATCGAGGGTGTCGCCGGCCTTGATGCGGGATTTGCCGAACGCCAGCGCCAGCAGGTGCAGGTCATGGTTGCCTAGCACCGCGATGGCGTTGTCCCCCAGCGCGCGGATGAGGCGCAGGGACTTCAGCGAGTCCGGCCCGCGGTTGACCAGGTCCCCGACGAACCAGAGCTGGTCCCGGTCGGAGGAAAAGCTGATGCGCAGCAGCAGTTCGCGCAGTTCGGTCACGCATCCCTGGACGTCGCCGATGGCGTAGCGCGCCACGTGGGCTCCGGTGCGCCTGTTACTGCAGCACGCCGGGCATGGCCAGGCGGAAGGGTGCGATGGGCGTGTCGAACTGGCGGCCGTCGTCGGCGACCATCTGGTAGCTGCCCTGCATGACACCCACCGGGGTTTCGATCACCGCTGCGCTGGAATAGCGGAATCCCTGGCCGGGCTTCAGGTGGGGCTGTTCGCCGACCACGCCGTCGACGCGGACCTCCTGCACCTGGCCGTTGGCATCGGTGATGATCCAGTGGCGTCGCAGCAGCCGCGCGGGGCTGCCGCCCTCGTTGCGGATGGTGATGGTGTAGGAGAAGACATAGCGTGGCTCGCGTGGATCGGACTGCTCCGCCAGGTAGCTGGTCTGCACGTCTATGCGGATGCGGTCCGGGTCCTGCGTTTCCATCGGGGGAGTTTACCGTTTGCCGGCCTCGCCGGCACCGACGCGCACCGCCAGGACATCGCAGGGCGCCGCGTGCAGCACGGCGTCCTCGGTGAAGTTGACGAAGATGGACAGGCCGTGGCGCTCGTGTGCGCCAAGCACGATGAGGTCGCAGTGCTTTTCGCGGGCAGTGCGGATGATCCCGGCCTTGACCCCGTCGATCTCGACGCTGCAGATGGATGGCGATTCGCCCAGTTGGGCGGCGATCCCCGTGAGGCGCAGGCGCGCTGCACCCACCAGTTCGTCGATCAGCTGCGTGGGCGGCAGCATGTTATCGCCCATGGGGTCCACGGGGATGTATTCGACGACATGCAGCAGATGCAGCTCTGCGCCGCTGGCGCGGGCGAGGTTCTGGCCGCGGAGGGCAACGTGGAGGCTGCTATCCTTGAGGTCGATGGCGACCAGGACGCGGGTATAACTTTGCATGGTCGGGAGCCTGCTTCTGGGGTTGTGTCCACTACGATCAGCCAAGGTGCAATTTACTCCAGCTGCAGCGCCATGTCGTTGAAGGCGCGCGGTTCCAGTACCTCCGGCCGGGCGCCCGGGTCGACCCCGCAGGCTGCGATCTGCTGCGCCGTGAGCAGTCCCTTGAGGCTGTTGCGCAGGGTTTTGCGCCTGTGGTTGAAGGTCGCTGCAACCACCCGCGCAAAATGGGGGCTGACGGCGAAGGCGGGTCGTTCGCGCACGGTCAGGCGCGCCGTGGCGGACCAGACCTTGGGGGCGGGCGTGAAGGCGCCCGGGCCGATGTCGAACAGCCGCTCCACCTGCACCCAGGGGTGCAGCATCACGGTCAGGCGGCCATAGTCGCCGCTGCCGGGCTCGGCTGCCATGCGGGCGATGACCTCGCGCTGCAGCATGATGTGCAGGTCGAGGATGTGCGCTGCGCTGCCGATGAGATGAAACAGCAGCGGCGTGGAGATGTTGTAGGGCAGGTTGCCGATCACGCGCAGCCGGCCGCCGTGTGCCCGGGCGAGGGTTGCGACGTCGAAGTCGAGCGCATCACACTCGTGCAGTGCTGCCGCACGCGCCAGCGCGAAACGCGGCCGCAGGGTCTGCGCCAGGTCGCGGTCGATCTCGACGGCGTCGAAGCTGGCGTAGGGACCGGCGAGCAGCAGGTCGGTGAGTGCGCCGCGGCCCGGGCCGATCTCCAGGATGTGATCAGTGGCGCCGGGCGAGAGGGCGGCGACGATCTTTGACATCACCCCTCGGTCGTGCAGGAAGTTCTGGCCAAAGCGCTTGCGTGCCTGCGGTGCCACGGTGTTCTCAGCGCGCCGCGGTGGCCAGGTACGCGGCCATGCGCACCGCGGCTTCAAGGCTTGCGGCATCGGCGCGGCCGGTGCCGGCCAGTTGCAGCGCGGTGCCGTGGTCCACGGAGGTGCGGATGATGGGCAGTCCCAGGGTCACGTTCACCGCGGCGTCGAAATGCGCGTGCTTGATCACCGGCAGGCCCTGGTCGTGGTACATGGCGAGCACCGCGTCGTACTGCGCCATGATGTGCGGCACGAACGCGGTGTCGGCCGGCAGCGGGCCCGCGAGGTTCATTCCTGCCGCGCGCAGCTGTGCAATGACCGGGCCGATGATCGTCAGTTCCTCCCGACCCAGGTGGCCGTTTTCCCCTGCATGTGGATTCAGGCCGCACACGGCGATGCGTGGCTGCGGAATGCCGAATTTGCGCTGCAGGTCCGCGTGCAGGATGGTGAGCACCTGGGTGAGCAGCGCGGCGGTGATGGCGGCGCTGATGTCCTTGAGCGGCAGGTGGGTGGTGGCGAGCGCCACGCGCATGTCGCCCGCGGCCAGCATCATGACCGGCAGCGGCGCGCGGGTGCGCCCGGCCAGATGTTCGGTGTGGCCCGTGAACGTGCTGAAACCGGCCTCGATGAGCGTGGACTTCTGCACCGGTGCGGTGGCCATGGCGTCGAACTCGCCGTTCAGGCAGCCGTCCGCGGCGCGGTCCAGCATGCCGATGACGGCGCCGCCGTTGCGGATGTCAGTGTGTCCGGCCCGGGCCGGTACGGCGAGCGGACAGTGCAGCACGGCCAGCTGGCCGGGGATGTGCGGCTGGCGCAGAGCTGGATCGTACTGGGTCAGAGTGACGGCAAGCCCGAGCCTTCCGGCCCGTTCATCCATGAGTCCCCGGTCCGCGAGACACACCACCTGGCAGGGCAGCTCGCGCAGGGCCAGCGCGAGGCACAGGTCCGGGCCCACTCCGGCGGGCTCGCCGGAGGTGATGGCGATGCGCGCCAGTCGCGTCACATCGCTTGCGGCCATGACATCCCCGTCAGGACTTGATGTCGACGTAGGCGTCGTCGCGCAGGCGGCGCAGCCACAGTTCGGTTTCCTCGTCCACCCTGCTGGCGCGGATCTGCTCCGCGGCCTGCCTGCGCTGCAGTTCCTTGGTGTCGTCGTACTTGCGGCGGCCCAGCAGCTGCACGATGTGCCAGCCGAACTGGGTCTTGAAGGGCTCGCTGATCTCGCCCACCTTCAGGCCGTTCAGGACCTTCGAGAACTCCGGCACGAAGGTGTCGGGCGAGGTCCAGCCGAGGTCGCCGCCATCGGAGGCTGACCCGACATCCTGCGAGTTGACCTGCGCCAGCGCGCCGAAATCCTGGCCTTTGAGGATCTGGTCGCGGATGTTCTCGAGCTTCTGTTTGACGGTGGCGTCGTCCTGCAGATCGTTGGTGCGCATGAGGATGTGGCGTGCGTGGACCTGGTCCTCGATGTCCTTCTTGGCCACGCCGCGCATGTCGTTCAGGCGCACGATGTGGAAGCCGGTGGGCGCGCGGATCGGGTCGGAGACCTCGCCGGGCTTCAGGTCCACCACGTAGTCGGCCAGCACGGTGGGCAGATCGGTGCCCTTGCGCCAGCCCAGCGCGCCACCCTCGAGGGCGGTCTGACTGTTGGAGTAGGCCACGGCGAGCTTGGCGAAGTCCTCGCCCTTGCGGGCGCGGGCCACGATGTCCTGCGCTTTCTTCTGCGCCGCGGCGATCTGGTCGGGCGTGGCCTCCTGCGGCACGGCGATCAGGATGTGAGAGATGTTGTACTCGGTGCTGGCCGTCGGATGCTTGGACTGGCGTTCCAGGTACTGGTCGATCTCGCGCGAGGTGACGTTGATGCGCTGGATCACATCACGCTGCTGCAGCAGTCGCAGGGTCAGGTCCTTGCGCATGGACTCGCGGTAGGCGCCGTAGTCCAGCCCTTCCTTCGCCAGTGCCGCCGGCAGCTGCGACAACGTGATGCCGTTGCGCTGCGCGATCTCGGTCATGGCGTTGTTCAGCGTCTCATCGCTGATCTTGAGACCGGCGCGGTCGGCCCGCTGCATCTCGAGCTCCTGCACGATCAGGCGCTCGAGCACCTGCTGGCGGATGACGCTGTCGGCCGGAAGTTCCAGGTTCTGTGCCTTCAGGCGCGCGGTGATGGTGGCGATCTGTTCATCGAGTTCGGACTCCAGCACCACGCCGTCATTGACGATGGCCGCGATGCGATCGAGCGGCTGGCCGGCGCCGCCGATTTCGCGTTCCTGGGCACGGGCGGCGGGGATCAGCATGGGGGCCAGCAGCAGCGCCA
>DAIDKA010000137.1 GCA_027451085.1 Gammaproteobacteria bacterium | reverse complement strand
CACCCCGGGGGCCCAGCGGCGCGCGAGTTCCTTCAGCGTGCTCACATCCAGGTTGCGATAGTGGAAGAACTTTTCGAGCGCGGGCATGCGCCGCGCCAGGAACCGCCGGTCCTGGCAGATGCTGTTGCCGCACATCGGACTGGTGCGCGCGGGCACGTGCTGCGCCAGAAACTCCAGCGTGCCCCGTTCCGCTTCGGCGGTGCCGATGACGCTCTCGCGGACGCGCTGGATCAGCCCCGAGGAGCCGTGCTGCCTCTGGTTCCAGTCGTCCATCTGCGCCAGGACGGCCTCGGTGTGATGGATGGCAAACACCGGCCCCTCGGCCAGGATGTGCAGGTCCTTGTCAGTGACGATGGTGGCGATCTCGATGATCTCGTCGGTCTCGGGCACGAGGCCGGTCATCTCCAGGTCGATCCACACCAGGTTTTCGGCGCTTGCTTGACTCATGATGCGCGACAATTCTACATGAGCCGCCGCTACCATACCCGCAATGTCAGCAGGCACTGAATACACCGCCACGGTCATTGCGGCCTACGGCCGCCATCTTGTCGTGCGCGATGCACAAGGCCGGGAACACGAGGCCCGCCCCTTCGGCCGCAGGCTGTCCGTCGTCTGCGGAGATGATGTCCTGTGCCAGGCCGATGAGCGCCATGGCGAAGCGCACGTCATGCTGGTGTTGCCGCGTCGCACCGGCCTCTACCGCTCCAACCTGCGCGCGGATGAAGAACCGGTGGTGGCCAACATCTCGCTGCTGCTGGTGACCCTCGCGCCGGTGCCGGCACCGGACCTGTTCATCGTTGACCGCTACTTGTGCGCCGCCGCCTCCGCCGGCATGCGTGCCGCGCTGGTGCTGAACAAATGTGACCGGCCCCGGCCCGAAGGGCTGGCGCCGGAGCTTGCCGTGCTCGACGCACTGGGTTATCCGCTCCTGCCTTGCTCGGCGCAGGACGGTGCCGGCATCGACGCGCTGCGCCGGGCATGCCAGGCGGAGACCGCCGCCTTCGTCGGCCAGTCCGGCGTGGGCAAATCCTCACTGATCGGCCGCCTGGTACCCGGCATCGACATCCGCACCGGCGGGCTCATGCGCGAGGAGGACGGCCGCCACACCACCACCGCCTCGCGCCTGTATGACATCCCCGGCGGTGGCGCCTTGATCGATTCACCCGGCGTGCGTGATTTCGCCCCCGCCATCGAGCGCCTGGAGCCGACCTCGCTTGGATTCCTGGAAGTCGCGGCCCGGGCGCCGGGTTGCCGCTTCGATGACTGCCGGCACATGCGCGAACCCGGTTGCGCCGTGCAGGCTGCGGTGGCAGCCGGTGAAATCGGGGCGCGCCGCTACGAAAGCTACCGGCGGTTGCGACGGCTGCGCGAGCAGCTGCAGGAAGCCGCCGGGCCGAAGCGAAAAGGAAGATAGAACCTGGCGCACGGACTTTTGCGGGCGGCTCCGGCGCGCGCTGACCGGGGCTCAGCTGACCAGCTGTCTTCCCGCAAGCGCGTGCGCCAGCGTGCCGCCGTCGACGTACTCGAGCTCGCCCCCCATGGGCACGCCGTGCGCGATGCGGCTGGCACGCACCCCGTGCGCATGCGCCAGCTCCGACAGATAGTGCGCCGTGGCCTCGCCCTCCACCGTCGGGTTGGTCGCGAGGATCAGCTCCTGCACCCCGCCCTCGGCCAGGATGAGCGCCAGGTCCCGTGCCCCCAGCTCGTCCGGGCCGATGCCGTCCAGGGGCGACAGATGTCCCATCAGCACGAAGTACAGCCCCTGGTAGCTGCCCGAAGTCTCAACCGCCACCACGTCAGCCGGCGACTCCACCACGCACAGCAGCGAACGGTCGCGCCCCTGCGAGGCGCACAGCGAACACAGCTCCTCATCGGTCAGCATGCGACAGCGCGCGCAGCGGTGCACCGAGTCGAGCGCCGTGCCCAGCGCGGCCACCAGCGCATGCGCGCCGGGCCGGCCTTCCTGCAGCAGGTGGAAGGCCATGCGCTGCGCCGTCTTCGGACCCACGCCGGGCAGCGCCCGCAGCGCCTCGATCAGACCGAGCAGATTACGCGAATGTTTCACTTATATTTTTAGAAGGGCAGCTTCATGCCGGGCGGCAGCTGCATGCCAGCCATGACGCCGGACATCTTCTCTTGGGTGCGCGCCTCGACCTTGTGGACCGCGTCATTGATGGCCGCGGCGATCAGGTCCTCCAGCATCTCCCGGTCTTCGCCCGAGACAGCAGGTTCGATCTGCACGCGTTTGACCTCGTGCTTGCCCGTCATGATCACCTTGACCATGCCGCCGCCGGACTCGCCGACGACCTCCAGGAGAGCGACCTCGGCCTGCGCCTTCTGCATGCGATCCTGCATGGCCTGCGCCTGCTTCATAAGATTGCCGATATTGCCGGGGATCATGCTGGGACTCCGTAGTCGATGTTGGTTATGGCACAAAGCGGCCTGCGGCTCTGTCCGCAGGTACGCTGAAAAGCGTGGTTTTCATCACACTAGTGATCGGGACGGTTGGGCCGGATGGTGTCGGGCAGCAGCGTGGCGCCGAACCGCTCTTGCAGCGCCCGCACCGTGGGGTCATCGCTGAAGGCCCGGCGTGCGGCCACGAGAGCCTCCTGCCCTGCCCGCTCCGCCACCTGGGCCGGCGTCTCAACGCCGGCCACGATGCTGAATTCAAGCTTCACCGGCTGGCCGAAGTGCGTGGACAGCGCCTCTGCCAGACGGCTTTCGGCCGAGGGCGTGCGCGCCGCAAAGCGTGGATCCAGCCCCAGCCGGACCAGCCCCCCGCCCAGGCCCTGCAGTGAAGAGTTGCGCGCCAGCTGCGCAGCCGCGCCCGTGAGCCCGAGGCGGGCGATGAGGGCGCTCCAGTCGAGCTCGCCTGCGTCAGGCATCGTGGCTGCCGCCAGCGGCGCAG
>DAIDKA010000136.1 GCA_027451085.1 Gammaproteobacteria bacterium | reverse complement strand
GAAGAAAAACAAAGCCTACATCGACCCCATTGCCGGTACGTTCCGGCGTACCGGTGACGATGAGAAGGACCTGCAGCTGGCCGAACAGCTTCGACGCGACCCCAAGGAAAACGCTGAACACGTGATGCTGGTCGACCTGGCGCGCAATGACTTGGGAAGAGTGGCCGCGGCCGGCAGCGTCGGCGTGAACCCCTACCGCTCCATCGAGCGCTACAGCCATGTGATGCACATTGTCAGCGGCGTCAATGGCACGCTGGCGCACGGCAAGGACGCGTTCGACCTGTTCGCCGCCACCTTCCCGGCCGGCACCCTGGTGGGGGCGCCGAAGGTGCGCGCCATGCAGATCATCGACGAACTGGAGCCCGTGGGCCGCGGCCTGTACGGCGGCACCGTGGGTTATTTCGGCGCGCGTGGCGACATGGACCAGGCCATCACGATCCGCACCATCGTCTTCCACGGCGATGAGTACAGCTACCAGGCGGGTGCCGGCATCGTTGCCGACAGCGTGCCAGAAACCGAACACGACGAAATACTGGCCAAGAGCGCGGCCCTGGCCCGCGCCCTGGTCCTTGCCGAGGAGGGGTTGTGAAACCTCGTCTGCTGCTGATCGACAACTACGATTCCTTCACCTACAACCTGGTGCAGGCCTTCCTGGTGCTGGGTGCCGAGGTCGACGTGCACCGCAACGACGAGATCAGCGTCGAGCAGGCGTTGAAGCTGGAGCACACCCACCTGTGCATTTCACCGGGGCCGGGCACGCCGTACGACGCGGGCGTGTCGATGGACATGATCCGCGCCTTTGCCGGCCGGCTGCCGGTGCTGGGCGTGTGCCTGGGCCACCAGTCCATCGTCGAGGTGTTCGGTGGCAAGGTGGTGCGCGCTGGCCGGCTGATGCACGGCAAGACCTCGCGCGTCCATCACGATGGCCGCACGCTGTTCGAGGGGCTGCCACAGGACTGCGAGATCGGCCGTTACCATTCCCTGATCGCCGACCCTGCGAAAATGCCGCAGGAACTCGAGATCAGTGCGCGCACCGCGGAGGGCGAGATCATGGGCGCGCGCCACCGCCAGCTGGTGGTGGAAGGCGTGCAGTTCCATCCGGAAAGCATCCTGTCGCCGGATGGCCCGCAGCTCATGGGCAACTTCCTCAAGTTGTCGGGCGGTGTGCGCTGAATGCTGCCGCCACGCACAGCCCTGGAACGCCTGCTCGACGGGCGGAACCTGTCCGAGGACGAGTCGTTCGAGCTGGTGACGCAGCTCACCCAGGCCGGGACGCATCCGGCGCTGACCGGGGCGGTGCTGACGGCGTTGCGCGCCAAAGGCGTGGTGGCTGACGAACTGCGCGGCTTTGCCAGCG
The DNA here is from genome assembly GCA_027451085.1 of Gammaproteobacteria bacterium. Lineage (GTDB taxonomy): Bacteria > Pseudomonadota > Gammaproteobacteria > Steroidobacterales > Steroidobacteraceae > DAIDKA01. Next base: position 2,541 of record DAIDKA010000136.1, on the reverse strand, counting down.
GCATGCGGGCGCTTGCGTTGCGACCCGCCATCGGCGCCGGCACGCGCGCCGTGGACATCGCGGGCACCGGCGGCGATGCCTCCGGCTCCCTGAGCATCTCCACCGGCACATCGATCCTGGCGGCGGCCTGCGGCCTGCCGGTGGTCAAGCATGGCAACCGCTCCATCTCCAGCCGCTGCGGCAGTGGCGATGTTCTGGAGGCCCTCGGGGTGAAGATTCCGCTGGACGAGCACGAGGCGGCGGCGTGTCTTGCGGCCACAGGGTTCACCTTCCTGTTTGCACCCTATTACCATCCGGCGATGAAGGCGGTGGCGCAGGCCCGCGCCGCCATGGGCGTGCGCACCATATTCAACATCCTGGGGCCGCTCACCAACCCCGCCGAACCTGCGTTCGGCGTGATCGGCGCCTACAGCGCCGAGGTTGCGAAGCTGATGGCCGATGCCCTGGCCGGCATGTCCATCGAGCGGGCCTTCGTGGTGCATGGTTGCTACGGCTGGGATGAACCCACGCCGGTGGGACCGTTCATGCTGCTGGACGTGCGTCCGGGCCGCGTGCAGGAATCCGTACGTACGCCGGAAGACTACGGCCTGCCGCGCTGCCGCCTGGAGGATCTCGCCGGTGGCGATGCGCAGCACAACGCGCAGGCCATGCGCGCCGTGTTCAGCGGCGATGACAGGGGGCCGCATCGCGACAGCCTCGCGCTGGGCGCGGCACTGGCCCTGGAGGTTGCAGGCGTGGCCGCCGGCCGCGAGGCGCTGGCGCAGGTCAACGCCGTGCTCGACAGCGGCAAGGCGCTCACAACTCTGGAAGCGGTGACGGCCTTTTCAAAGGCAGTGATTGCGTGAGCGCGGATTTCCTGCAGGGGATGGCCCGTTCCAGCCAGGCACGTGTGGCTGCGGCAAGGGCTGCAGTGTCCGAGGCTGTGCTGCTGGCCGCGGTGAGGGCCATGCCGCCGCCGCCGGCCCTGCAACTGTCGGGCCGGTTCGATCTGATTGCCGAAATGAAGCTGCGTTCGCCGGCGATGGGGCAGTTGAGGGCCGCGGCCGACAACGATATCGACGAGCGCGTGACCGCCTACGCCGAAGGCGGTGCTGCGGCGGTGTCGGTGCTCACCGAGCCCAGCCGCTTCGACGGTCACCTCGATCACCTGCAGCAGGCGGCAGCCGCATTGAGGCCCTCCGGCGTGCCCGTCATGCGCAAGGACTTCCTGGTCGATCCCTACCAGGTGCTGGAGGCGCGCGCTCACGGCGCGGGCGGGGTGCTCGTCATCATCAGCATGCTTTCCCGGATCCAGCTGGACGAACTGTGCGCCGCTGCGCGTGAGCAGGGACTGTTCACCCTGCTGGAAGCTTTCAACGAGGCTGATATCGCCATCTCGCATGAGCTGGTGCAGGGCTGGCGCGGGTCGGCTGCCGCGCCGCCGGTGCTGGTCGGGATCAACAGCCGTGACCTGCGGACGTTGGAAGTGGTGCCCGGGCGGCTTGCGCCGCTGGCGCACCTGCTGCCGGCGGATTTCCCGCGCGTGGCTGAAAGCGGCGTGGGCTCGGCGGCAGATGCCGCCGTCATGGCCGCCGCCGGTTACGACCTGGCGCTGGTGGGCAGCGCCCTGATGACGGGCGCCGATCCGCGGCTGCTGGCGCGCGACATGATCACCGCGGCCCGCGCGGCCAGATCATCTGCACGGGGTGGCTGACATGTGGATCAAGATCTGCGGCCTGACCGATCCGTCCGCGGTGGCTGCGGCGCTGGGCCAGGGCGTGGACGCCATCGGCTTTGTGTTTTCACCCTCCCCGCGCCGGATCACACCGGCGCAGGCGGCGAAACTCGCGGCGCCCGCCCGCGGCAAGGCGCTGTGCATCGCCGTCACGCGCCATGCGCGCCAGCCGCTACTGGATGAAATCCTGCGGGACTTCAAACCGGATGGCTGGCAGACCGACCTGTCTGACCTGGGCGGTGTGCGTTGGCCGCGCACCCTGCCGCTGCTGCCCGTGCTGCGCAGCGGCTCCGAACAGCTGGAGTCGCCGCCGCGCCGGTTCCTGTTTGAAGGCCCGCTGAGCGGGCAGGGGCAGACCTGCGACTGGACGGAGGCGGCCGCGCTGGCCGCGAAGTCGCAGCTGATCCTGGCAGGTGGGTTGAACCCCGGGAACGTGGCCGCCGCCATCGCGGCCGTGAAGCCTTTCGGGGTGGATGTGTCGAGCGGCGTGGAGTCACAGCCCGGCATCAAAAGTGTGCAGAAGATCGAGGCGTTCGTGCAGGCGGCACGGGCCGCTGGCGCGGCGTCGGCGGCGCCTTAGAAATTCAAGGAGAGAGCGATGAACATTCAACTTTCCGCGCAGGAAAAGGCAGCGCTGCTCGCGGCGGAGATCGCCGGCCGCTTCCCGGATGAGCGCGGCCGTTTCGGGCCCTTCGGCGGGCGCTATGTGCCGGAGACCCTGATCCCGGCCATGGAGCGCCTGCTGCAGGGAGTGCGCGAACAGCTGCATCGCGCGGATTTCCAGCAGGAACTGGCGGGTGAATTGCGCACCTGGGCGGGCCGTCCCA
>DAIDKA010000135.1 GCA_027451085.1 Gammaproteobacteria bacterium | reverse complement strand
GGTGAAGATCGTCGATTCCGCGGCAACCACCGCGGTGGCGGTGCGTGACCGCCTGCAGGCGGCAGGCATCGCCCGCGCACGGGGCACGCCCTCGCTGCAGTTCATGGCCACCGACGGGCCGGAGCGTTTTGCACGGGTCGGCGGCCGGTTCCTGCAGCGCGCCATCGAGCCGCACCGGATCGAGCTCGTCGACCTGTAGTTGCAACCGTGCCGGCGGGATCGTCGCAGGTTTCACTCCGGCAGCGCGTAGGGCAGGGGCAGCGCCTGGACGGCGAGGGGTTGCCGGTCGGCGGTCGCCGCGGGCTCGTCGGTGCCGGCATCAGCCGTTTCACCCGGGGCGCTGGGTGCCAGCGGCGCGACCGCCAGGAATTCGCAGCGGCCGTCAGCCCGCACCGCGGCGTCCACGACTTTGAATGTGCGGCCATCCGCGAACACGCCGCTGTCGCCGGCCTGCAGTGATGCAGGTGATTCGCTGACGAAGCGCTGCATGCGGCGCTTCACCCGCCCGCGGTAGTGCGCACGGGCGATGACTTCCTGGCCGGTGTAGCAGCCCTTTTCAAAGGAAACGCCTCCCGCGAGGTCCAGATTCAGCATCTGGGCCACGAAGGCCTCCGAGGTGGCGGCGTAGACCTGCGGCATGCCGGCCTCGATGCTGGCCAGCCGCCAGTCGTTGGGGGCGGTCGGCTGGATGCCGATGCGGGCTGCATCGAGCGTGGTGGCGAATTCCGGCGCGGCCGCGGATTCCGCGCTCACCTTGACCTTGGTGCGCAGGACGAAACGCGACAGGCGGGCGGCCACCGGCGCCGCCAGTTCCTGCGGCAGCAGGGCGAGGAGGTCGTCCTGGGCACGCTGCAGCAGCCATAGCAGGGCGATCGTCCGCCCGTGGGGGTTGTGATAGCCGGCCAGCAGCAGCTGGCCGGACGCCAGCCGGGTCATGTCGTTGGACAGCTGGCCCTGCAGGAAGCTCACGGCATCGGCGCCCTGGATGCGGATGAGCCCCAGGCCGGTGCGGGGAAGAGTGCGCCAGGTGGCAAGCAGATCCATGTTTTTCCTGATATTTCCCGGTGGCTTTCCTAGCGGGGGGGCGGGAATTCTGGCAGACTTCGCCCCGTCCATGCACAGTCCTGCTGAATCTCCCGCTGCAACCGACAGCCCCGCACCCGCCGGGCCGGCGCCTACGGCTACGCCGCAGGCTTCACAGTCCGCCGCCGAAGAACGTGCCAGAGAATGTGCCAGAGAACGTGAAATCGGCGGCCCCTCCGGTCCTGAACCCACGCGCTATGGCGACTGGGAACGCAAGGGCCGCTGCATCGACTTCTGAAACACAGACGTATTCATGCGGCGCGCCGCTGAGTGCGCTGCCGGAGCCCATATGCCCCAGCGACCGCTGTCACCCCACATGACGATCTACCGGATGACCCGGTACAGCCTGTTGTCCTCCTTCGCCAACCGCGCCACCGGCATAGGTCTGAGCCTGGGACTCATCGTGCTCGTGTACTGGCTGACGTCGCTGGCGCGCGGCGCGCATGCCTATGTGCGGGCGCAGTCGATCCTGGCCTCGCTGCCGCTGAAAGTGCTGTACGCGCTGCTGCTGGCGGCGTTCTCGTATCACCTGATCGCGGGCATCCGCCACCTGGTGTGGGACACCGGTCGTGGCATGGAGCGCTCGCAGTCGCAGAAGAGCGCCTGGCTGGTGATCGGTTGCGCGCTGGTGCTGGCGCTGGCGCTGATCGCGTGCGCCTTGCGGGCGCGGGAGGGCGTGTAATGTCGCTGCGTTCGCCATTGGCCCGTGTGCGGGGCCTGGGGGCTGCGGGTTCCGGTGTCCAGCACTGGTGGGTGCAGCGCGTGACGGCCATCGCGCTGGTGCCGCTGTGCATCTGGCTGGTGGTCTCGCTGCTCGCCCTGCCGTCGCTGGATTTCGTGACCCTGGTGTCCTGGATGGCCGGCACGTGGACCGCGAGCCTGCTGGTGCTGCTGGTGCTCACGGCCAGCTGGCACTCGTCGCTCGGCATCCAGGTCGTGCTCGAGGACTACGTCCACGATCATGGCATGAAGGCCGTGAGCCTGGTGCTGTCCAGCTTCATTCATGTCGTCATCGCCGTGGCCGGCAGTTTCGCCGTGCTGCGCATCGCCTTCGGGAGTCCTTGAGTGAGCGCTTATGAATTCGTCGACCACACGTACGACGTGGTGGTCGTGGGCGCCGGCGGCGCGGGCCTGCGGGCCACGCTGGGCCTGGCCGAGGCCGGCCTGTCCACCGCCTGCATCAGCAAGCTGTTCCACACCCGCAGCCACACGGTGGCGGCGCAGGGTGGCATCAGCGCCTCCCTCGGCAACATGGGCGAGGACGACTGGCGCTGGCACATGTACGACACGATCAAGGGTTCGGACTGGCTTGGTGACCAGGACGCCATCGAGCTCATGTGCAAGGAGGCGCCGGCCGCCGTCATCGAGCTGGAGCACTACGGCATGCCGTTCTCGCGCACCGAGCGCGGCACCATCTACCAGCGGCCCTTCGGCGGCATGACCACGCACTTCGGCAAGGGCACGGCGCAGCGCACCTGCGCGGCGGCCGATCGCACCGGCCACGCCATGCTGCACACCCTCTACCAGCAGTCGATCAAGCACGCCGCGACTTTCTTCGTCGAGTTCTTCGCCATCGACCTGATGATGGAAAACGGCGAGTGCCGCGGCGTGGTGGCCATCGACATGGCCGAAGGCAGGATCCACCGGTTCCGCGCCCACAAGACCATCCTGGCGACCGGCGGGTATGGCCGTGCGTATTTCTCCTGCACTTCCGCGCACTCGTGCACCGGCGACGGCAGCGCGATGGTGCTGCGCGCCGGTCTGCCGCTGTCCGACATGGAGTTCGTGCAGTTCCATCCCACCGGCATCTACAAGGCCGGCTGCCTGATCACTGAAGGCGCCCGCGGGGAGGGCGGCTACGTCACCAACGGCAACGGCGAGCGCTTCATGGAGCGCTATGCGCCCAACGCCAAGGACCTGGCCTCGCGCGACGTCGTCAGCCGCGCCATGACCATCGAAATCCGCGAGGGCCGCGGCGTCGGCGAGCACAAGGACCACATCCACCTGCACCTGGAGCACCTGGGGGCGGACGTGATCCATGAGCGTCTGCCGGGCATTGCGGAGACGGCGCGCATCTTCGCCGCCGTGGATGTCACCAGGGAACCCATCCCGGTGCTGCCCACCGTGCACTACAACATGGGTGGCATCCCCTGTAATTACCACGGCGAAGTCATCTGTCCGAAGAACGGCGATGTCGAGGCCGTGGTGCCCGGCCTGATGGCCGTGGGCGAGGCCGCCTGCGTGTCGGTGCACGGTGCCAACCGCCTGGGCTCCAACTCGCTGCTCGACCTGGTGGTGTTCGGCCGCGAGGCCGCGCGCCGCTGTGCCGAAACGGTCAGCGCCGGTGCGCGCCACAAGCCGCTGCCGGCCGGTGCCGCAACCCCCGCCATCGAGCGTCTGGACCGCGCGCGCAATGCCAACGGCTCGCGCCCCACGGCGTCCATCCGCCTGGAAATGCAGCGCATCATGCAAAGTGATGCCGCTGTGTTCCGCACCGGCCAGTCGCTGTCCGAAGGCGTGGAGAAGCTGAAGGGTACCTTCGCCTCGATGCAGGACGTCAAGGTCACCGACCGCTCCCTCATCTGGAACAGCGACATGATCGAGACCCTGGAGCTCGACAACCTGATGCTGCAGGCCACGGCCACCATCAACTGCGCGTTGAACCGCAC
>DAIDKA010000134.1 GCA_027451085.1 Gammaproteobacteria bacterium | reverse complement strand
GAGCAGCACGGTGCAGCCGGAGGCCGCCAACCGGCGCATGACCGCGAACAGGGAGGCGACTTCTGGCGGCGTGAGCACCGCGGTGGGCTCATCGAGCACCAGCACCCGTGCCCGGCGATACAGGGCCTTCAGTATCTCCAGGCGCTGGCGCACCCCCACCGGCAGCGACGCGACACGGGCATCAGGATCGATGGCAAGGTCGTGTTCGGCAGCCAGCCGCCGGACCTCCTGCCGCGCACGGCGCGCGCTGATGAACGGGCCCCAGGTCGGTTCCCGCTGGTAGACGACGTTCTCCCATACCTGCAGCGACTCGAACAGCTTGAACGATTGATGCACCATGCTGATGCCCTGGTCGATGGCATCCAGCGGGGAGCGCAGCAGCAGCGTGCTGCCCCCCAGCCGCACGTAGCCCTCGTCGGCGGCGTGCATGCCGCACAGGATCGCCATCAGGGTGGATTTGCCGGCGCCGTTTTCTCCCATGACGGCATGAATCGAGCCGCGTTCCCCGCCGAGGTTGACGTGATCGTTGGCCAGCACGCCGGGGAAGCGCTTGACCACCTCCATCATCTCCAGGTAGGCCATTACTCCCCCTACTCCATGATGCCGGCCGGGTCCGTCACATGCAGGTGACCGGAGGCGATCGCATCCCGTACCACTCTGAGGCGGGCCAGCAGCTGCGGATCATGGGCCGCCACGCACTGGCTGGCCGCCGCACCGGGTTCGAGCGAGGTCAGGTTCACGACGCCCTCCTTCAATCCGTACGAGACACTGTTGGGCTGCCTGCCGGAGGCGATCCCGCGCACGGCCCGCTCGATCAGCTGGTCGACATGGCGGACGGCGCTGTCCAGGATATGACCCGGCGCGTCCGGGCACTGATTGACGTCGAGCCCGATGGCCATCGCCCCGGGAACGCCGCCGACCAGCTTGAAGATGCCGCCGTTTCCGGCCGCGACCGTCGCCAGGATGCGGTCCACGCCGTCCCCGAGCATCACGGCCGCCTGGCTCTGCGCACGCAGCGGGTCGGACCAGGGATTGTCACCACCGATCCACAGCGTCGGGTGCACCACGACGTCCGGCCGCACGTAGCGTGCGCCGGCGGCAAAGCTGTCGGTGAACCGGCGCGCGGCCGGATAATCCACCGGTGCGATGGTGCCGATGCGGTCGGTGCGGGAAGTCAGTGCGGCCTCGACCCCGGCGAGGAAACCGGCTTCATGTGTGCGCAGCATCACGCAGTAGACGTTCGGCGCCAGGCGTGCAGCGCAGTCCTCGACCATCAGGAACCTGACGTTCGGATGGTCCTCGGCGAAATCCGGAACCATGTCGACGAACTCCGGACCCGGCGCGATCACCAGCGTGGCGCCATAGTTGAGCGCGGCGCGGATGTTCTCGCTGCGGGTCTCCGGATCAGTGCTTTCAAAGATGCGCACTTCGGCGCCGATGTCGTGCGCCGCCTCGAGGGCGCCCACCCGGGTCATGTTGAGATACACATCGACGCCGAAAGGCAGGGGTGAGACCAGTATCACGAGCCCGCCCGCCCGCGCCGCCGGCGCGAACGCCGCCTGCAGCCCGAGCAGCAGCACGATCAGGCCGGCTGGGCGAAAGGCGCGAATGCCACGGGCCGTCACCGGGACCTCATCAGTACTGCCCGACAAAATCACTGCGGCGCACCCCGGCCGCCGCCCAGGCCGCCAGGGTCGTGATGTCGTACACCGGCCGGTCTGTTGCCGCCTGCAGCGCCGCCGCATAGGGTGGCAGGTCCACGCACTCGAGCAGCAGCGCCGCCACCTGTGGATGCCGTTCCACCAGGGCACGCCCGGCCGCCACCACTTCGTCGCAGACGGCATCGGAATCGAGCACACCGCTCTCCTGCACCACCGCCGCGGTGAACGCGACGCTGCCGTCCATGCCGGCCAGCACGACACGGTCGTCGGTGATGCCAGCCAGGCGCAGATGTTCGCTGCTCACACCGGCGCGACTGGACGCCAGCACACCGATTTTTGCCTCCGGCCCCAGCGTCGCCGCGATCAGCGGCAGCTGCAGCAGGCTGGAGGTTAGCACCGGTACCGGCAGCACCCGCGCGAGCCTGTGCTGATGCACGATCATCAGTCCGCACCCGCCGAGGATGGCGCGCACCCCTTTGCCGGCCAGCACCTGCGCCGCGCGCACGAACTGCGGCAGTCCGCCGGGGTTGGCGGCATCACGCAGCTGCCCGGCGCTCACCCCTGCGACGCATTCGTAGATGACCGGGAACGGAAAGGTCGTGGGATTGCCCGGGGTCCCGGGTGGACAGGGGATGTGCTCCTCGAGCACCAGGATGCCGAGGGGCTTGCCATAGCCGTGCTGGTGCCTGCGGCTGGCGTAGATCATACGTAGGCCACCTGCCGGGACAGGCGCGCGATCTCACCCGGCTGGGTGATCCACAGCTTCTCGCCGCTTTGCAGGATGTGCTCGACCGCGCGCCGCAGCGCCCGCAGCCTGAAGGGCTGGCCGCTGATGAAGGAATGCAGGATCACGCTCATGACCACGGGCGGTCCCTGCGGCGCGCGGCGCAGTTCCTCGAACTGATCGATGACCATGAGACTGAAGGCATCGGCGCTCATCTGCCGGCCGATGATGGCGGAGCTGTCGTTGATCTCCTGCGAGTACGGCACCGCCAGCAGCCGCCCGCTGCGGGTGCGCAACCACACCGGCTGGTCATCCATGCAGAAGTCGAGCACGTAGCTGAACCCGGCTTCGGCCAGCAGATCCGGCGTGCGCTCGGTCTCGGCGATCCACGGGCTCGACCAGCCCGCGGGCCGGTCGCCGCTGAACTCCTGGATCTGCATGGCGACACTGCGCAGGTACCCGGCCTCCTGCTGCTCAGACAGGCCCTGCAGGGTGTCGGAGTTGGAATAGCCATGCGCGATGAGCTCGCAGCCCTGGCCCTTGGCGGCCATCACCAGTTCCGGTGCGGACTCGCACACGGCGCTGTTGAGCAGGATGGACAGCGGCAGTCCATACTCCTGGAACGCCTCCAGCACGCGCCAGGCGCCGACGCGGTTGCCATAGTCGCGCCAGGAGCCGTTGAGGACATCAGGATGGGCGCCACCACCCACCAGGTTCTCGGCCAATCCCTCGCCACACGAGTACTCTTCCAGCCCGAGGGCGAAATACAACGCCAGGCGCGCGCCGTTCGGCCAGAGGAACGGTCGCCTGCGCCCGATGGCGGAATAGCCGTAGCGTGACTGCGTGCGAAGCGGCGTACCCGCGGTGCGCTCGAATTGGCTCATTTCAACACTCCAGGGCCGGACACCGCCGGCCCCATCCAACGCGTCAGGCCCACCTCGCGACCTGCAGCACTCAGGTACATCTGCCGATAATAGGGGAGCCACCGCGCCGCGTCGTGACCGCCCGGCCCGGGCGCGCTGCGGGTGGCGGCGGCAAGCGCGCGCGCCTCGGCACGGATGGCGGCTTCATCAACGGTGCTCAGCCGTCCCTCCTCGAATACCACCCGGCCCTGCACCAGGGTCATGCGCACTGAACCGCCGTTTTCGCAGTACACGAGCTGGCGGTGCAGATCATTGAGCGGGGTGAACGGCAGAGTGTCGAGGTCCAGCAGGATCAGGTCGGCCTGGTGACCCGCACTCACCTGCCCCAGCGGGCGCGGCGAACGCATGGCGCGGGCACCGCCGCTGATCATGCAGTCCAGCACCTCGCGCGCGGTCGGCCAGTCGTGGTAATCCGGCTGCGTGACGTTGTGGATCAGTCCGGCGAGTTTCATCACGCCCCAGAGGTTCACGGCATCATCGGCGATGGCCTCGTCCGTCCCCAGGCAGATGGGAATGCCGCGCGAACGCATGGCCCGGAAGGGCATGACGCCGCTGCCCAGGCGCAGGTTGCTGATGGGGTTGTGCGCGACCACGCTGCCGGCGGCGGCAATGAGGTCGAGGTCCTGGTCGTCGAGCCAGATGCCATGGATGATGTTGAGCCGATCGCTGAGCAGGCCGAGATCGCTGACATGGCGCACCAGGGACCGCCCACCGAGGCAGTCCTCGCCGAAGACACGCTGGACCTTGGTTTCCAGCACATGAATGTAGAACGGCAGATGGTGTTCACGGCTCAACGCATCCAGCGCGCGGAAGTACTCCGGCGTGACCCGCTGCGGCGCGGAACAGGACACCGCCGCGCGCAGGCGTCCACCGGCGCCACCGTGCCAGCGTTCGATGAGGTGCCGGTAGCATGCCAGCAGCCCCGCCGCATCCATCGGCGGCGGTGCCGCGGCGGCCTGCCGCAGGTCCGGAGGCAGCAGATCTCTCAGGTAGGGATGCTTGTCGATCTCCGGAACATCGGGCTGGTCCAGCGCAAGCACGACGCGGATGCCGCTGTCGGCATAGGCCTGCATCACGGCATCGATGACCGGCGGCGACGGAGCAGGTACGAAGAATGCGTCGTCCAGCACCGAGGTGGTACCGGTGCGCAGCATCTCCATCGCGGCCAGCATCGTGCGCACGTAGGCCACGCGCGGCGCAACCTCGCCGGCACCGGCCGGCGACTCGTACAGCATGAAGATCTCGAGCGGCAGGCTGTCCAGAGAACCCTTGAGGTGGTTCACCGACGAATGGAAGTGCCCGTTGACCAGTCCGGGCATGACCAGCAGGCCCGCGGCATCGATGTCGCGGTCCGCCGCCCCGAATGACCCCGGCGCGAACATCCCGGGGTTCACCGATCGGATCACCCCGTCCTCGACGACCACCGTCGCGCAGTCGTGCTCGGCACCAGTCGCGTCCAGGGTCAGGACGCGGGCATTGCGGATCACGATCTTCATGCGCCGGTACCCGTCAAAACGTGGCCTTCAACGCCAGACCGGCCGTCAGCGGCCGCAGGGTGTAGCCCATGGTCACGGTGTTGACCACCGGCGACTGCAGGATC
>DAIDKA010000133.1 GCA_027451085.1 Gammaproteobacteria bacterium | reverse complement strand
TTTTCGTCATCGTACGCGAAGGTTTCCGCATAGCGGCCCAGGCTGATCATGGCGCGCAGCGTCTCCTCGGCGGCATCCTCGGACATGTGGTCCTCGAGTTCGTCGGAGAAGCGCGACTTGCGGGCGGTGTGGGTGGGGCGTTCATCCAGCACGCGGCGGATGTGCGCGGCCAGCGGGACGTAGGTCAGCAGCTGGCGGGCGAAAATCCGCTTGCGCTCGTCGACCTCGGAGTTGGCGAAGATGTTGCCGACCTCCGTCAGGCGGATGTCGCCGCCGGCGACCTCCGCGAAGCGCATCATCTGCAGCGTCTCGGCCACCGGGAACAGCTCGTCGATCTCCATCTGCAGGTCCTGGGCGATCTTGGGCAGATCCGCGGTGCCGAAGAATGGTGCGGCGGCGACGGTCTCGATGAGACCGGCCAGCAGGTTGGAGGACACGTGCGGCAGCTGCGTGCCGATGCCAAGGCCGGGGAAGCGTTCGTTGCGCGTATGCGCCTCGCCTGCCAGGCGCGCGGTCATGACCACGTAGATGTTTTCCACCAGCGCGCGGAAGTTGGGGTCCAGACGGTTGCGCGGCTGCGGCAGGGTCACCTTGATCTCCGTCAGTATGCGCCCGGGGTTGCTGGCGAACACCAGGATGCGGTCGCACATTAACACCGCCTCCTCGATGTTGTGGGTGACCAGGATCACACCCTTGATGGGCATGCGGCCTTCGGTCCACAGGTCCAGGAAGTCGGTGCGCAGGGTTTCCGCCGTCAGGATGTCCAGTGCCGAGAACGGCTCATCCATCAGCAGGATGTTCGGGTGCACCACCAGCGCGCGCGCGAAGCCCACGCGCTGGCGCATACCGCCGGACAGCTCACGCGGGTAGGCGGATTCGAAGCCGTCGAGGCCGATCAGGTCGATGGCCTTGAGCGCCCGGCTGCGGATTTCAGCGCTGGGTATGCGCTTGGCTTCGAGCCCCAGGGCGACGTTCTCGTAGACCGTGAGCCAGGGGAAGATGGCGAAGCTCTGGAACACCATCGAGATGCCTTCGGCGGGACCCTCGATGGGCTCGCCGAGGTAGGACAGCGTGCCGCCCGAGGGGTCGGAGAGGCCGGCAATGCAGCGCAGCAGGGTGGACTTGCCCGAACCGGAGCGGCCCAGCAGGCCCACGATCTCGCCCTCGTTGATGGTGAGGTTCACCCCTTCGAGCACGACGAGGCGGCCCTCGCCGTCGGGACGGGGAAAGGCCTTGGAGACGTCCTTGACCTGCAGCAGCGGGGCGGTGTTCATGGGCTTGGTGCTCGTTGGCGCCGCCTCAGGCGAGGCGGAAGCGGCGTTCAGCGTAATAGTACAGCGGGCGCCAGAAGATGCGGTTGATGGTGACCACGAACAGGCTCATGACCACCGTGCCGAGGATCATCTGATGGAAATTGCTGGCGGCCGCGGCCTCGGCCAGGTAGGCGCCGATGCCATGGGCCTTGATCTCGGTGTTCCCCCAGCTGATCGCCTCGGAGACGAATGCGGCGTTCCAGGAACCGCCCGAGGCGGTGATGGCCCCGGTGACGTAGTAGGGAAACACCCCGGGCAGGCCGACGGTGCGCCACCACAGCCAGCCCTTGAGGCCGAAGTTGTCCGCGGCATAGCGCAGTTCGTTGGGAATGGCCGAGGCACCGGCGATGACATTGAACAGGATGTACCACTGGGTGCCCAGGATCATCAGCGGCGACAGCCAGATGTCCGGCGTCAGGTGCCAGGTCCCGATGACATAGGCCACCAGCGGGAACAACAGGTTGGTGGGGAAGGCCGCCAGGAACTGAGCCACTGGCTGCACGATGTCCCGCACCCGCGGTCGCAGTCCGACCCAGACGCCCACCGGCACCCACACCAGGCTGGCCAGTGCGATGAAGATGAACACCCGCACCATGGTGATCAGGGCCAGGCCGCACACCTGCAGCGCCTCCCTCGGCGCGGTGCCGCCGATGAGCTGGACGACGATGGGGTACAGGCCCAGGGCCATGACGGCTGCGACCAGGATGACGAACACGCGGTCGCGGTTGACGTTGGCCGCGGCGGTGGCACGGCCCGGACGACGGCGTGTCATCGGCAGCTTGAAGCTGGTCCAGCGCACACCCGCGTAGAAGGCGTCGCCCGCCGCCGACAGCAGGCGCGAGCGCCGCGCGACGGTGAGGGCCCAGGAGCTGGCCTGTTCGCCGCTGCTGTCCTGCTCGAAGCGCAGGCGGTCGGCCCAGGCCACCAGCGGCCGGAACAGCAGCTGGTCATACAGCATGATCACCACCAGCATGGTGAGGATGGCCCAGCCGATGGCGGCGAGGTTCTTCTGGGCGATGGCGGTGGCGATGTAGGAGCCGACTCCCGGCAGGATCAGGGAGGTGTGTCCCACCGTGAGCGCTTCGGAGGCGACCACGAAAAACCAGCCGCCCGACATGGACATCATGGTGTTCCAGATCAGGCCGGGCAGGGCGAAGGGCACATCCACCTGCCAGAAGCTCATCCACGGGGACAGGTGGAAGGACTGGGCTGCCTCACGCAGCTCCGTTGGTACGGTGCGCACGGACTGGTAGAAGCTGAAGGCCATGTTCCAGGCCTGGCTGGTGAAGATGCCGAAGATGGCGGCGAATTCCGCCCCCAGCACCCATCCCGGGGTGAGGGACATGAAGAACACGGTGGTGATGGACAGGAAGCTCAGGATGGGTACGGACTGCAGGATGTCCAGGATGGGCACCAGCAGCTTCTCGGCGCGGGGGCTCTTGGCGGCCCAGGTCCCGTAGGTGAAGGTGAACACCAGCGAGGCAACCAGGGCCGCGAACATCCGCAAGGTGGAGCGGGCGGCGTAGAACGGCAGCTGGTGCGGGTCCAGGGAGATCGGCGTTGCGTTCAGCTTCGCCAGCGGTTCAAACAGTCCGCGACTGGCCTGGCCGAGGAACACCACGACACCAATGACGAGCACCACCGCCACCATGTCCCAGCGGGTGGCGATGTCGCGTACAAAGGCGAAGGGATCAGTCCTTTTCATCGCCGCGCATTGGAGCACTATCCGGGGGCGGGCCGCCAGTAGCGCGGAGCCCGATTTGGCGCCGGTGGCGGATCAGCTAAGGATTCGCTGTCTTGCGGCTGTCACAAAGCCGCAGGGCGAGGTCGAGCAGGTCATCGCCGTGAAGGTGGTTGCGCACCCGGGTGAACGCGTTCTGCGCCATGCGGCGCATGTCCTCGGGGTCGGCCAGCGCGGCGCGGACCCGTTCTTCCAGGTCGGCGAGATCCCAGCGCACCGGGATGTAGGTCTCGAACGGGACGTAGATGTCGGGTGAGCACTGAAGATGGCTCATGTCAGGCTTGACCAGCACCGCGCCGGCGGCAACGGCCTCGAAGTCCCGCCAGCACACCTCGCCATAGCCGAAAGGGCTGAAGCACAGTTTCGATTGCGCCAGCTCCTGCATGTAGAGCTCGTTGCTGATCAGGCCCCGGCAGGCCACCGACAGGTCGGATAGATCCCGGGCGACGACCTGGGCTGCCTCGGTCCGCATGGCGCTGTACCACGGCTCGCCCCGCGTGGTGATGCGTGCATGAAGGTCGATGGGTCTCAGGCCGTCCGCAGGGGCATCAGCCGCCTCGAAGCGTTGCAACAGGGTCC
>DAIDKA010000132.1 GCA_027451085.1 Gammaproteobacteria bacterium | reverse complement strand
TCCATGCCGTGCACGAAGGCCACGATGCCATCCAGGCCGAACAGACCCGAGGAGCCCTTGAGGGTGTGGGCGGCGCGGAAAATGACATTGATGGTTTCCGGGTCGGCCTCGCCCTGGGTGCAGGCCAGCAGTCCGGTCTCGATCTGCTCCAGCAGTTCAGCGCTTTCGGCGATGAACGCCTGCAACGCGTCATCCATGTTCACAGTACGATCTCCCCGGCAGGCGCATCCGCCAACAGTCCCACGGCGCCGCACAGCGCGAGGGCCTCGCGCACCGCGACGCTTGCGGCGCCGACCCGCAGTTCCCGTCCGGCCCTGGTGGCCTGCTGCCGCGCCAGCAGCAGCAGCTGCAGGCCCGCGGTGTCGAATTCGGTGACCTCGGCGAGGTCCAGGTCGGGCGCGCCCGTCCTGCCCTTCTTCGGCTTCAGGGCGGCCAGCAGCGGTTGCTTGAGTTCGGCCGCCGAAAAGATGGTCATTTCCCCGCTGACGTGCACGCCACGGGCGTCTGATGTGATGGCCTTGCTCATGGCACGCTCCTGCGTCCGGTGCGGACTTCAGGCCATCACGAGCTTGGAGACGGCATCGAGCATGACCGCCGGCTGGAACGGCTTGACGATCCACGCCTTGGCGCCCGCCGCCTTGCCCTTGGCCTTCATGTCATCGCCGGCTTCGGTGGTCAGCATGATGACCGGTGTGAACTTGTAGCTCGGGTTCTTCTTCAGCTCGGTCACGAAGGTGATGCCGTCCATCACCGGCATGTTCACGTCGCTGATGATCAGGTGGATCTTGTCGCCGTTGAGCTTGCCCAGGCCCTCCTTGCCGTCGGCCGCCTCGACCACGTCGTACCCGGCGCCGCGCAGGGCGATGCCCGCGACGGTGCGGACGGAAGCAGAGTCATCAACAAGCAGGATTTTCTTTCCCATGTGGCTTTGGTCCCGGAAGATCTAGAAGAACGTAGCGGCCGCCGATGCAGATTCCGCCTGCGTCGCGCGCCCGTGATGATTGCGATGCTGCTCGGAGGTCGCATAGTGACCCATCAGGCCAGTGAGCTCCTCGCGGGCGCGCTCCAGGCTTTCGGGGTCCGCGTCCGGGGCGTGCTCGGCGGCCCAGTCCGCGACGCGATCGAGGCTGTTCACGACCTGCGCCTGGATCTGGCTCACGCGGTCGGCGAACTGCAGCTGCACCAGGGATTCGGCGATCTCATCCTTGATGGCGCGGCTCTGCTCGCGCGAACGCTGCGCCGTCTCCGCCAGCTGCGTGGTGCTCTCGGTGAAGCGCGACAACACGGCGCGGATGTGACCCTCGGACTGTTCCATGTCCCGCTGGTCTCGCTCAGTGACCTCCTCGTTGGTCTCGCCGATCTTCTGCAGCGAATCGCTGATGATGCCGACCTTCTGGGTGATGCGCTTGCCGGTCTCGCGCGCGGCGCTGGAGAGGCTGCGCACCTCGTGCGCCACCACAGCGAAACCCTTGCCCATCTCGCCCGCATGCGCGGCCTCGATGGCGGCGTTCAGCGCCAGCATGTTGGTCTGGAATGCGATCGACTCCACCTCGGTGGCCATCTGGCGCAGCTCATCGGTGTAGGCGGCGAGCCCGCGGATCTCCTGCGCCAGCGCGTCGCGGCTTTTCTGGATGGTTCGCAGGGCATCCATCACGAGCTGCAGGTCGCGCTCGCTCTGGCGGGCCTCCGCCGCGGCATCATGGCCGCCGATGCTCTCCCCCAGCGCCGTGCTCAGGCGCTGGACGATGCCCGAAAAGCGCGCGGTCAGTTCGACGATCGCGGACTCGGTCTGTTCGCGGGCGGTCTCGACGTTCTTGGCCCAGATGGGCAGCGCCTCGAGCAGCGTGAGATGCCGCACAACCGCATCGCCATCCGCCGCGGCCATCGCGGCAGACACGTGTTCCGGAACCTGGATTGCTGAAAGTGACATCTTTTGCTTACCGATTCAGCCAGAGACAGGAGGGGCCTGCCGTACCTTGGAGGCACAGTACAGGTGGACGCTCCGACCAGAACTGTATCGGCCCACAGATTCGGAAACTTGATGGCCACCCGCGGACGGATTCCCACAGGTTCAGGCCAGCTTTGAGCGCTGCGTCACAGAAGGACGTGGCAGCCGGGGTCGACACAACGCCGACCCCGGCAAGGTCGGACCGCCCGCGACCGCCACGGCGGTCGGCGGTCTCAGGATGACCGGCCCCCAGGCATCAGTTGACCGGTGCGGTCCTCAGTGCGCGGACGGCTCCGCCATGGTGTTCGGGTTGAAGTGCAGCATCGCCGGGTCCTTGGGCACACTGTCCCAGTGCTCGGCGATCTTGCCGTCCTGGATGCGGAACAGGTCGAAATGGGTGCCGGCGTACTTCTGCCCGGGCTTTTCCGGGTCGTCCGCATGGCTGACGGTTGCCACCAGCACCAGATCTCCCTCGGCCATCATGGTGATGAGGGGAAAGTTGATGCCGGGGGAAACCGGCCTCTGCGGCCGGGTCGCCTTCATGAAAGCGATCATCGCATCGCGGCCCGTGGCGACGTTCGGGTTGTGCTGGATGTAATCCTTCCGGAAGTATTTCACCGCCTCTTCGGTGTGGCCACCCTGGATCAGCACCCGCCACATGTCGAACACCAGCTTCTTGTTGGCCGCAAGCTGCGGGTCCTTGTCCTTGATCATGGCCCTCTGGGCAGCAGGGTCGAGCACGCCCTGTGGCGGCACCTGCGCCATGACCATCGTCGAGAACACCGCCGTTGCAGCGCACAGCCCCAGTAGTTGCAGTTTTTTCACGCGTCCCCCTCATTTGATGGTGGAAAACCCCGAGTATCCAACTTTCCTGACTGGCTTGTCATATTCCTGCAGCCGGCGGCCCGCCCTTTACCACATCTGCCCCGTCGTGATGTCCGTCACTCAACATTTCAAGGCTTTGGCCGATAGTCCCGAAACGAACCGACACACGGATCAGGTACCAATGTTCAAGAACACCACGATAATGGGACGCCTGGGGCTCTCCTTCGGACTGCTGCTGGCACTGCTCGTCGCCTGCGCCGCCACCGGGGTGTTCGGCACCAATGCCCTGTTCGGCAAGAGCCGTAAACTCATCGATGTCGACTTGAAGCTGGCGCAGCAGGCCATCGTGATCGACAACCTGATCCTGACCGAGCGCCGCTACGAAAAGGACACGCTGATCAACATCGGCGACAGCAAGGCGCTGGACTCCTACGACGACAGCTGGCGCGACACCCAGACCGACCTCACCAAGGACATCCAGGACGCCATGGCGATGCCGCTGTCCGATGAGGACCACCGGCTGCTGCAGGCTGTTTCCGACAACTTCGACCGCTATGCCACGAGCTTCATGGAGGTCGAGGGCGCAATCCACTCCGGCAAGGCCAGAACCACCCAGGAGGCCAACGCCCAGCTGGGCGCGCACAACGATGCGATCCAGGCAATGGAAACCGCCGCCGGCATGCTGGTGAAGAACACCCTGGCGCGCAGCGCCGGCGTCGAGCAGGACCTGGACGCCACCCGCACGCGCACGGTGGCACTGCAGGCGGGCCTCGCCCTGCTGTGCCTGGTGCTGGGCACCGCACTGTGCGTCATGGTCGTGCGTTCGATCACCAGACCGCTGGCACGGGCCAACGGCGTTGCGAAGGCCATCGCCGACGGCAGGTTCGACAACGACATCGATGCCGAGGGCCGCGACGAGACCGCGCACCTGCTGGGATCGCTCAAGTCCATGCAGGCCGTGCTGCTGGACAACGAGCTCAACGCCAAGGGCCAGATCGCCGCCATCAACAGGGCCCAGGCGGTGTGTGAATACGAGCTTGATGGCAGCATCCGCGCCGTCAATGAAAACCACCACACGCTCTACGGCTGCCAGCCGCAGGACGTGATCGGCCGCAATCCCCGCGACCTGGGCAAGCTTGCAGGCGAGGCGCTGGCGGAGCACGAACGCACCTGGGAGCAGTTGCGCAACGGCGAGACCGTGACCGGCGTGTTCAAACGCCGTTCCCGCGACGGCCGCGAGCTGCACGTGCAGGCCACCTTCAACCCCATCCTCGATCTGTCCGGCAGGCCCTACAAGGTCGTCGAGTACCAGACCGACATCAGCGACCAGGTGCGCATGCGCGAGGCGCTGGACGCCGCCGTATCCGAGGCGCGCACCGTCGCACAGGCGGCCACCCAGGGCGACCTCACCGGACGCATCAGCATGCAGGGCAAGAGCGGCCAGATCCAGGCGCTGTCAGCCAGCATCAACTCGGTGCTCGACGGCATGATGACGCTGGTGGGCCGCATCAAGGAGACCTCGGAGACCGTCAACAACGGCGCCCAGGAGATCTCCAAGGGCAACCTGCACCTGAGCCAGCGCACGGAGGAGTCCGCCGCCAGCCTGGAGGAGACGGCCGCCAGCATGGAGCAGATGACCAGCACGGTGAAGACCACCGCCGGCAACGCCGCCCAGGCCCAGCAGCTGGCCCTGGCCGCGCGCGAACACGCCAGCCGTGGGGGCACCGTGGTCGGCTCGGCCATCTCGGCCATGTCCGAGATCAACACGGCCAGCAAACGCATCGCTGACATCATCAGCGTGATCGACGAGATCGCCTTCCAGACCAACCTGCTGGCGCTGAACGCCGCGGTGGAAGCCGCGCGCGCCGGTGAACAGGGCCGCGGCTTCGCGGTGGTCGCAAGCGAGGTGCGCAGCCTCGCCGGCCGCAGCGCCACGGCGGCCAAGGAGATCAAGGCCCTGATCGTCGACAGCGTGGAGAAGGTCGAGAGCGGCACGCGGCTGGTCGATGAAACCGGCAAGGCGCTGAACGAGATCGGCGACGCGGTGCGCACCGTCAACGACGTGGTCGCCGAGATCGCCGCCGCCTGCCGCGAACAGGCGGCGGGCATCGAGCAGGTCAACCGGGTGGTGATGAACCTCGACACCATGACGCAGCAGAACGCGGCCCTGGTGGAAGAGGC
The DNA here is from genome assembly GCA_027451085.1 of Gammaproteobacteria bacterium. Lineage (GTDB taxonomy): Bacteria > Pseudomonadota > Gammaproteobacteria > Steroidobacterales > Steroidobacteraceae > DAIDKA01. The sequence goes on along the minus strand of DAIDKA010000132.1, from coordinate 496 downwards.
CGCCGGCGCCAGCGCGACCATCTGCGAGCAGGCGCAGGACCTCTCGGCGCTGGTCGACAACTACCGGGTCGAGGGCGGCGCGGCCGTCCGCCGCACCGGCAGCGTCATTTCGCTCCGCGGGGCCCGTTCCGCGGCCTGATCATCCCTGCGGCGCCCGGCTAGGGCGCCGCAGGTTCCGCCTCCTTCGGCTCGCCGCGCTGGGCGAAGTGCGCAAACCACTCGCAGCTCTTCACCAGCTCCGCAGGCGTGCCCCGGCCCAGCACCCTGCCGGCGTGCAGCACGATCACCTGGTCGCAGGTCTCGGCCATGGCATAGCGGTGCGTGATCACGAGCGTGGTGGGCTTGTCCTGCCGGTCGAGCACGGCCTCGCGGATGCCGTTCTGAGTGGCGTAATCAAGGTTGGCGGTGGCCTCGTCCAGGATCAGCACCCGCGGCTTTCCCACCAGCGCACGGGCGATCTGCAGCCGCTGCCGCTCACCCACGGACAGGCCGACAC
>DAIDKA010000131.1 GCA_027451085.1 Gammaproteobacteria bacterium | reverse complement strand
ATGATTGCCCCGTGGTCATGATGTCGGGTCACGGCACCATCGAGACCGCGGTGGAGGCCACGCGGCTGGGCGCGTTCGATTTTGTCGAAAAGCCCTTGTCCATCGCCAAGCTCCTGCGCACGGTGGAGCGGGCGCTGGAGGCGGGCCGCCGCCGCCGCCAGCCCGGCCGCCTGCTGCAGTCCCAGCCCGGCCTCCCGGCCGGCAAGAGCCGGGTCATGCAGCAATTGCGCACCGACCTGCAGCAGCTCTCCGCCAGCCGTGCGCCGGTGCTCCTGATCGGCGAGTCCGGCACCGGTCGCGAGGCCTTCGCGCGGTACCTGCACGCCGAAGGGCCGCGTTCCGGTTCGCCGTTCGTGACGCTGATCGCCAGCACCGTGCGCGAGGTCGAAGCCGAGGCACAGCTCCTGGGCAGCGGCGAGACGCGCGGCCTGCTGGAACAGGCGGGGGATGGCGCGCTGTTCATCAGCGAGATCGAGGATCTGCCGCAGATCGCCCAGCGGGTGCTCCTGGGTGTGCTGGAGACGGGCGTCTTCTCGCGCCTGGGATCATCTGCCGTGCAGCATTTCAACGCCCGGGTGCTGTCCACGGCGCAGCCGGGCGTGGAGAACCGTGCGGGCAGCCTGGGCTCGACCTTCCGCCGCGACCTGCTCGGGCATCTCAATGCGCTCATCGTGCGCGTGCCGCCGCTGCGCGAATATTCCGAGGACGTGCCGGAGCTGCTGCGGCACTACGTCGACCGGGCCGTTGACACCGAGGGGCTGCCGTTCCGCCGTTTCGGCGTCGCCGCGCAGAACCGCCTGCGCAATTACCCCTGGCCGGACAACGTGCGCGAACTGAAGAACCTGGTGCAGCGGCTGCTGATCCAGGGCGGCCCGGAGGAGATCTCGCTGGCCGAGATCGAGCACGAACTCGCCATGCAGACCGTCCCGGGCGAGCCGCTGGTGAAGCAGGACCTCCTGGCCCTGCCGCTGCGCGAGGCGCGCGAGCAGTTCGAGCGCGCGTACCTGCAGCAGCAGCTGCTGCTGTGCAACGGCAAGGTGGGACAGCTGGCCAAGCGCGTCGGGATGGAACGCACGCACCTGTACCGCAAGCTGCGTTCGCTGGGCGTGGACTTCCGGGCCTCGGCCGACGACTGAGTAATTCAGTCCCCCACCCGGATCACCAGCGCATCGACGTCGGCGGCGGCCAGCTGCCGGCGCAGCCTGTTCAGCTGGTCCAGATCCTTCATCGGACCGATGCGCACGCGGTACCAGACATCGTTGTCGACCGCCACGCGCTGCACCTTGGCGTCGATGCTCTGCCGGTTGAGCTGGGTGGCCACGCGTTCGGCATCGGCATCGTTGCGGTATGACCCGGCCTGCAGCACGTAGTCCCCGGGACGATCGATCCTTGCCGCCGGCAGGCCGCGCTTGACGTCCCGATCCTTCTCCGGCACCACCACCTCGAAGTTCGGCAGCATGGAGTAGAAGTCGTAGTGCTGGGCGGCGGTGGCGTCAGCGGCCGGCGCGGCCGAGGCCGGTGCCTTGTGAGGTTCGGGCCTGGGTTTGTCGGCCACCGCCACGGGCGGTGGCGCGACGAGTGCGCTGCGGCGGGCGTAGCCGTACGCGAACAGCGCCACCACCAGGCCGATCCCGAGCCCCGTGGCGAAGTCCTGCCAGCGCGCGAGCTTCGGGTTGGACCGGCGCGTGGTCTTGTAGTCGCGTGCTCCTGAATGGCCCACGGTGAAGGGTCCCTGCCCTACATCGTTTCCGGCGCGCTGACGCCGAGCAGTGTGAGGCCGTTGCGGATCACCTGCTGCGCGGCATTGATGAGGGCGATGCGGGCGTTGCGCAGCCCGGCCTCCTCGACGATGAAACGCTCGGCGTTGTACCAGGTGTGGAAGGCGTTGGCGAGTTCGCGCAGGTAGTGCACCAGGGTCTGCGGCGTGCGGTTGGCCGCCGCCACCTGGATGATCTGCGGGAAGCTGGTGATGAGACTGTGCACCGCCTGTTCATGACTGCCGCTGAGCAGGTGCTGGTGGGCCACACCCTGTGCCTGCTCGTACGCGAAGCCCCTGGCCTGCAGCTGCTTCATGACGCTGGCCGCGCGCGCGTGGGCGTACTGGATGTAGTAGACCGGGTTCTCGTTGCTGCGCGAGGTCGCAAGATCGAGGTCGAAGTCCAGCGGCTGTTCGTGGCCGCGCATCAGGAAGAAGAACCGGCAGGCGTCGCTGCCGACTTCGCTCAGCAGCTCCTTCAGCGTGACGAACTGGCCGGAGCGCTTGCTCATCTGCACCGGCTGACCGTCCCGGTACAGGGTCACGACCTGGATCATGGGGACTTCCAGGCTGTCCGGCGGCTCGCCCATGGCGGCGAGGCCGGCCCGCACGCGCGCGATGTAGCCGTGATGGCCCGAGCCCAGCACGTCGATCAGCTTCTGGAAGCCACGTTCGCGCTTGTCCAGGTGGTAGGCGATGTCGGAGGCGAAGTAGGTCTTGAGCCCGTTCTCGCGCACGACCACGCGGTCCTTTTCGTCGCCGAAAGCACTGGCGCGGAACCAGGTGGCGCCATCCTGCTGGTACAGCTGTCCCTGGGCCTTGAGGCGTTCAAGCGCCCGCTCGAGCGCGCCGCTGGACGCCAGCGAAGCTTCCGAGAACCAGCGATCGTAGGTGACACCGAAGGACTCCAGGTCGGCCTTGATGTTGTTCAGCAGCCGGTCACGGGCAATGACCAGCACGCGCTGGAAATTCTCCGCGCCGATGAGTTCCTTGGCGCGCGCGATGAGGGCATCGACATGCGCGTCCTTGTCGCCGCCCTCGGCCGCATCCGGCGGCAGGCCGGCCGTCACCGTCGCCGCGGGGCTGTGCAACTGCCGGCCCATGGCGTCCTGGACTTCCGTGGCGATGTCCTTCAGGTAGGCGCCCTGATAGCCGCCGGCGGGGAACGGTATGGTCTCGCCCTGCAGTTCCAGGCAGCGCAGCCACAGGCTCGCGGCCAGAATGTCCATCTGCCGACCCGCGTCATTGACGTAGAATTCGCGGTGAACGAGGTAACCGGCGGCATCCAGCAGGTTGCCGAGCGTTGCGCCATAGGCGGCATGCCGGCCGTGCGCCACGTGCAGGGGGCCGGTAGGGTTGGCGGATACGAACTCCAGGATGACGCGCTCGCCCTTGTTTGCGCCCTGGCCGGCATTGCTGCGGCCGTAGGCGGCGCCCTGCTCGAACACCTGCGCCACCACGGCGCCATAGGCACCCGGCGCCAGGTGAAAGTTGATGAAGCCGCCACCTGCGACCTCGGCCTTCGACACCAGTGAACTTGCCGGCAATGCCGCCACGATGGCCTGGGCCAGCTCACGCGGGTTGCGGTGCGCGGCCTTGGCCAGGCGCATGGCGATGTTGCTGGCGAAGTCGCCGTGGGTGGCGTCGCGGGTGCGCTCCACGGTCACGGTGGCGGGGTCGGGTGCGGGAAGGCTGCTGCCCAAGGCTTCCAGGGCCTGCAGCAGTAGCTGCTCGATCTGCTGCTTCACTTGGAGTGTCTTCTAGCGTGGAAAAACGTCGATTTTACGGCATCGGGTCAGAAAAGTTCGATCGGATCGACGTCCAGCGCCCAGCGGACCTTGCGGGCGCCGGGCAGGTCCGAGAGCTTTTCCAGCCAGCCGTCGAGGAAGCGGTGCAATGCCGCGCGGTCGACGCTCTCCACCAGCAGTTGCGCGTGATAGCGGTCGGCGCGCTTCGACATGGCGGCCGGCACCGGTCCTTGCAATTGCACATGCCTTGGTTGCCCGGCCTCGCGCCGGGCATCGTTGAGAAATGCGAGGGCCGCCTCCGCGCTGAGCGCCGAGGCCCGGATCACGGCCAACCGGCTGAACGGGGGCCAGCGCGCCTGCCGCCGCTCGGCCAGCGCTGCGCGCGCAAACCCCTCATAGCCATCCGCCAGCAGCGTCTGCAGCAGTGGATGATCCGGGTACGCCGTCTGGATCAGCACTTCGCCCGGCCGCCCGCCGCGGCCGGCGCGGCCGGCAACCTGCACCAGTGTCTGCGCCAGGCGCTCCGCGGCCCGGAAGTCGGTGCCGAACAGCCCCTGGTCGGCATTCAGCACCACCACGAGCGTCATGTTCTGGAAGTCGTGGCCCTTGGTGACCATCTGCGTGCCCACCAGGATGCGTGCGTGGCCCTCGTTGATGGCGCGCATCGCGGCCTCCATGTCT
>DAIDKA010000130.1 GCA_027451085.1 Gammaproteobacteria bacterium | reverse complement strand
CACGCGCTGCTTGCCCTCATGGAGCTGCACGCCTCGCGCTTCCCGGCACGCATCGACGCCTCCGGCGCTCCCGTTCTTCTTCTCGATCAGGACCGGTCCCGTTGGGACCGGCTGCTACTGCGTCGCGGACTGGCGAACCTGGAGCGCGCCGAACGCCTCCACCGGCCGCTCGGGCCATTCGCGCTGCAGGCCGCAATCGCAGCCTGCCATGCCCGCGCACATGTCGCCGCGGAAACGGATTGGCACCGCATCATCGCCCTCTACGACGCACTCGTCGAGGTCACCCAATCCGCCGTCGTCGAGCTCAATCGTGCCGTGGCGGTATCGATGGTCTTCGGGCCCGCGGCCGGCCTCGAGATCATCGACGCACTCCGGAACGAGCCGGTGCTAAAGTCTTATCACCTGCTGCCCAGTGTGCGCGGTGATTTCTTGATGAAGCTCGGACGGTACGCTGAAGCAGGCCCGGAGCTCCGGCGAGCCGCCGCTCTGACCCAAAACGCTCGCGAGCGGCGCCTGCTGCTGGTGCGCGCGAACAAGTGCCACACGGAGCAAGTACACGGGCAGTCCCGTTGAGTGCCTGTGAGCGCGCCACCGCATCGCGTGGTCAATGGCACGCCCGCGACAGAGCCATAAAAATCAATGCCTTGTATTGATCATTCGATCCCGTCTAGTCCTGGCGGGCTTCCGCCTCCAGGATTGCCGCGGCCTTGGCGCTGCGCCAGTCGAACACATGCGGCCGGTTTGCGGCCGGTACGATACGCATCAGACTGTCCCTGACCCGCTCCACCGGAAAGTGCCGCTGCGACGTCGTCGGCCGGGAGGGCTGCCGCGAGGAGTATCCGAACATCACGACCATGCGGTCGCGCTGGGTCTGCAGTGATTCGTGGTGATACGTCATGGCTGTGTCACACAGCACCAGGGTGCCTGCGGGGCCATAACAGCGCTTCCATGACGAGGCCGGGACGATGCCCTGCATGGTTTCTGATGTCAGGGGGCCGACGTCCCTGACCTGCTTGTGGGTCGGACTCAAGGGGCGCGGTATGTACTCGAACGGGCCGCCGCCTTCGGTGACGTCGTTCAAGTACAGCACCGCTCGAAAGACATGGAAGTCCTCGAAATCCCGGTGCCAGATGCGCGGCCCCGCCTGGCCGCCATCGACGAAGGAGTGGCGCACCACGCCGCCGTGATAGGCTGCGGGCAGGCGCAGGTAGTTTTCCACCAGCTGCAGCAGGCGCGGCTGCAGCCCCAGCAGGTACAGTTCCGGAACCAGTTCAATCATGCTGGCGGCGGTGAGATCGGTTGAACTGGCCCCGCTTCTCCATTGCGCCTCGGCGGCCCGGCCATGAGTGCCTGCTGCGAGCGCCCGGGCCCGATCCATGACTTCGGGCAGCCCCTTGAGTTCCGGGAGCAGCTTGTCCAGGCTGGTGACGTGAACGCCCTCAGTTTCGAGGTCGCAGATGATCCGGGTGTCGAGCGGGTCCATTGCGATCCGGCGCCTGCCGCCGCCGCTGGTCAGCGACATGAGACGATGGGAGGCTTTGAGCAGGTGGAGCCGCGCGTAAGTGCGAATTTTTTCGCGCATCGTCATGCACTGCCAAGCTATCGCGGAAGTTTCAGTACCTTATAGTACTGGTTCACACTTCAGTAACCTTGCGGCTATTACTTATGGCCAAGGTAAGGCCACGACGATAGCCTACCGCATGGGCGTCCCGTTGGTATAAATTGACGCAGTACAGGTCGTCTGGATGGAACTCATGCAGGAACTGGGAAATTATCAGCTGGATCGCTTCTTGCCGCTGGAGCGCATGCAGGCCGAGATGGAATCCGGCCACGTGGCATATGCCGGTGCCAAGCCTTTTCCGCATGCGGTGTTCGACGATTTCTTCGATCCCGAGCTGCTGGATCAGATCCTGGGTGAGTTTCCCGCCCCGGGAGCCATACCCTGGCAGAAGTTCGACAATGCGCAGGAGATCAAGCTGGCCTCCTCGCGCGAGGTGACCTTCGGTCCGGCGACGCGGCTTCTGATGTACCACCTGAACTCCGCCACGTTCCTGAGTTTCCTGAGCGCGGTGACGGGCATTGCCAACCTCATTCCCGATCCTGGGTTCGAGGGAGGCGGGCTGCACCAGATCGTCCGCGGCGGCAAGCTGGGCGTGCACGCGGACTTCAACAAGCACAGCAAGTTGGGTCTCGACCGGCGCCTGAACCTCTTGCTGTACCTGAATCGGAACTGGAAGGAAGAGTACGGCGGCCATCTGGAGTTGTGGGACCGGGAAATGAAGGGCTGCGAGGCCAGGGTGCTGCCGCTGTTCAACCGGGTCATGGTGTTCAGCACCACGGACTTTACCTTCCACGGCCATCCGAATCCGCTGCAGTGTCCGGAAGGGTGGACACGCAAGTCGCTGGCGCTTTACTACTACACCAACGGCAGGCCTGACGACGAGGTCACGGACGGGCATAGCACGCTGTTCAAAGCGCGCGGCAATGATGACTTCCAGCTGACCGCCGGTCAGAGGCTCCGTGGTCTGGTCAGGGATTTCGTGCCGCCGATCATCGCCCGGGGGCTGCGCCTGCGCCGGGATGGCTGAGTGACTTTACATCGACCGCCACGGTCTGTTGCGTGGCGGTCAGAGTATCGGCAGCCTCATGTGCAGGTGCGTGTGCAGGAACACGACTGCTGCCGCTGCGCCAAAGCCCACCAGCATGCCGACCGGTACGGCCGCCATCAGGGCCAGTTCCTTCCACCAGTCGATCAGTTTCAGCTTTACTGCCAGGTAATACGTTGGCGGAACGCTGAGGAAGATGCTTAGGACAATTCCTCCGATCGCGCCCCACTGCCCGAAGAATTTGAATCCCAGGGGTGTGAGCGTATACAACGCCACCAGTCGGAAGGTGATGATATGTGACAGGTACTTGGGACGGCCCAGGGCCTGGAAACAGTAGTGCAGGATGCGCGATGGCACAGTCAGCAGTCCGATCGCCAGGACTTCCAGTATGTAACCGGCCTGCGCGTAACGAGGGTCATACAGTAGTCGTATAATGGTGTTGCCAGCGGTCATCATGATGCCCGCTGCGCCATAGATGGTGATGGACGTCACCCGGTGGAAGCGGTAGTACGTGGCCTTCAACTCCGACGGATGCTCACGGGCCACCTCGCTCAGGGTGGGGAAGGCGACATCGCCGATGATCTTCGACATCAGATTGTCGAGGGTGCTGGCAAGCAGATAGGCCACCGTATACATGCCCAACGCCCGCGCGCTGAGCATGCCTCCCAGGAGCAGACGATCGCCGTTGTTGACGAAGAACCCGAGAATGGACGACAGGAAGATCCACTTGCCGAAGTGAATGATTTCATGGAACGCCTCCTTGTCCCACTGCCAGCGGTTGGGGTGTCCCGGCAAGGTGAAATGGCTCTGGAGCACGCGCACGGCAGTGGCACACAGGCTGCCGGCAACCAGAGCCCAGATGGACCGGCTGAAGAATGCCCAGGTCATCATGCAGACCATGCCGGACAGCTGGCTGAGCAGGTCTACTCTGAAAGCGATCCGCAGCGACAGGTTGCGCCTCAGTTCTAGCGAACGGGTGGACTCCAGCCCTTCGATGATGGCGTTGAAGGCCAGGGCCGCGACCACAAACGGTAGTACGGGCTTGGCGTAGACGCTGTCGGTGGGGAACAGCTTGAGGTGGGCGAAGATCCAGATCATCCCGGCAGCGGCAATGGCGCCACCCCACACCAGGCAGCCGCGGCGGATCTGGATGGCCCAGGCGGTATTCAGGAAGGCCGGATCACTGCCGCGCCTGCTGTAGATGACATTGGGTCCCAGGCCCACATCGGAGATCATCATCAGTCCGGTCATCACAGTGGAGGCGATGGCCATGATGCCGAACATCTCCGGCAGCAGGATCCGCGTGAGGATCAGGTTGTTGGCGAAGCGGATGATGTTGCTGCACACATAGGATGCGCCGCTCCAGAAACCGGCTGTCAGTATGCGCTGCCGCAGGGGGCGCGCAGTCGAGGCGGGCTGTGACATCGCCAGGGACGTTACGAGGCCGGAGCTTGCATGATGGTGCGCACTCGCCCCACGAATGTGGTCACATATTTCGTTTCGTTCTCGACGGAATGCATCCGGGCAAGTTCGGCGATCTGCTGCTTGAATTCCTCACTGTACGGGAGGCCGGCGTCGATGTCAGCGATCGCGGTGCGGACCTTGGCGACGAAGCCGGCGAAGTCTCCGTTGGCGACTTCACGGAAAACCGGTTGGCGGAAGTACTCCCGGCCGCCCTGGCCGGTGTATCCCACGACGATGTTGCCCGACAGGGCAGCCTCGACGGGAGGCAGGCCGTAGCCCTCCAGGTCCGAA
>DAIDKA010000129.1 GCA_027451085.1 Gammaproteobacteria bacterium | reverse complement strand
TTGGTGCCGTCGATGGGGTCCACCAGCCAGATGCTCTCCGCTTCCATGGCATGCTGCCCGGTCTCCTCGCCGTAGAACCCGAACGAGGGGAAACGCCGTTCCAGCACGGCGCGGATCGCCTCCTCGGCCTTGACGTCGGCCTGCGTCACCGGTGACTGGTCGGACTTGGTCAGGACCTCAAGGTTGCGCTGATAGAAGGAACGGATGACGTCGGCTGCCGCGTTTGCAGCCTCCAGCGCCGCCGAGAGTTCCGGTGATTGAGTGCTCATATCGAAATCTTCTTATCAAAAATCGTTGACAAGCTGCAACAGCTCCGTATTCTCGACCGCGGGCCATCCGCTCCCAACGGCGGACGCCCATCTTTTTACAAGGATGGGATACAAATTGAAGCAGCAGATTCCGATGCCGGGCGTCCGCCCGGCTGACGCCCGGTTTTCATCGGGCCCGACCAAGAAACGCCCCGGCTGGAACCTGCAGGCACTGCAGGCCGCACCCCTGGGCCGTTCCCATAGATCCAAGATCGGCAAGTCGCGCCTCAAAGAGGCCATCACGCGCACACGCGCGGTGCTCGAGGTGCCCGCTGACCACCTCATCGCCGTCGTGCCAGCTTCCGACACCGGCGCCTTTGAAATGGCCATGTGGTCCATGCTGGGCGCACGTCCGGTGGATGTCTTCGCCTGGGAAAGCTTCGGCGAGGACTGGGTGCACGACATCCTGAACGAGCTGAAGCTGGCGGATGCCCGCTCCCATGTGGGCCGCCCCTACGGCGCCCTGCCTGATTTGAAGCTTGCGCGCCGCACGGCGGACATCCTGTTCACGCAGAACGGCACCACCTCCGGTGCGCGCATCCCGGACTTCAACTGGATTGCGGCCGACCGCGAAGGCCTCACCTTCAACGATGCGACCAGCGCCGTGTTCGCCCAGCCCATCGACTGGAGCAGGTGCGATGTCGTGACTTTCTCCTGGCAGAAAGTCCTGGGGGGTGAAGGCGCCCACGGCATGCTGATCCTGTCGCCGCGCGCGGTGGCGCGGCTGGAATCCCATGTGCCCTCGTGGCCCATGCCGAAGATCTTCCGCATGACCAAGAAGGGCAGGCTCGACCGCGAACTGTTTGAAGGCGCGACCATCAACACGCCCTCACTGCTGGCGGTCGAGGACTATCTCGACACCCTCAAATGGGCCGAAAGCATCGGCGGCCTGCCCGCCCTGCACGCGCGTGCGGACGCCAATGCCGCCGCGGTCGCGGACTGGGTGCGGCGCACCGGCTGGGTGGACTTCCTGGTGCAGGAGCCTGCGGCCCGCAGCAACACCAGCGTCTGCCTCAAGGTCATCGATCCGCGGGTGACCGGGCTGTCCCCGGATGCCCAGGCGGACTTCGCCAGGAAGCTGGCGGCATTGCTCGAAGAGCACGACGTCGCCCTCGATGCGGCCTCGTACCGCTCCGCGCCCCCCGGGCTGCGGCTGTGGACCGGCGCCACCATCGAGCGCGCAGATGTTGAAGCCTTGGCTCCCTGGCTCGACTGGGCGTTTGCAGCCTGCGTCGCCCAGCTCGCGGATTGAGGCCGGAATCCATGAAAACAGCAATGCCCAGGGTATTGATTGCAGATGAGCTGAGCCCGCGCGCGGTGGAGATCTTTCGCGCCCGCGGCATCGAAGTCGACATCAAGACCGGACTGAAGAAACCTGAACTGCTGCAGATCATCGGCGGGTATGACGGCCTGGCCGTGCGTTCCGCCACCAAGGCCGATGCCGCGGTGATCGCCGCCGGTACAAAACTCAAGGTCATCGGCCGTGCCGGCATCGGGGTCGACAACATCGACATCCCCGCCGCCACCGCCCGCGGCATGGTGGTGATGAACACGCCCTTCGGCAATTCCATCACCACCGCTGAGCACGCCATCGCGCTGTTGTTCGCGGCGGCCCGGCAGCTGGGCGCGGCGGATGCCTCGACCCAGGCTGGCAAGTGGGAGAAGAACCGCTTCATGGGCGTGGAGCTGTTCTCCAAGACCCTGGGGCTGATCGGCTGCGGCAACATCGGCGCCATCGTGGCCGAGCGCGCCATCGGCCTGAAGATGAAGGTCATCGCCTACGATCCGTTCCTGTCGCCGGAACGCGCGGTCAAGCTGGGCGTCGAGAAGGTCGAGTTCGACGAACTGCTGACCCGCGCCGATGTCATCACGCTGCACACCCCGCTGACCGAGCGCACCAAGAACATCCTGTCGGCCGAGGCGCTGGCGAAGGCCCGCAAGGGCGTGATCATCGTCAATGCCGCACGCGGCGGCCTGGTGGATGAGGCCGCGCTGCGCGCGAACCTCGAGTCCGGTCACGTGGCCGCTGCCGGCTTCGATGTCTTCACCACCGAGCCTGCGAAGGAGAACGTGCTGTTCGGCGCGCCGAACCTCGTGGCCACGCCGCACCTGGGCGCCAGCACCAACGAAGCGCAGGAGAACGTGGCCCTGCAGCTGGCCGAACAGATGTCGGACTTCCTGCTGCTCGGCGCCGTGTCCAACGCGCTGAACACCCCGTCCATCACCGCCGAGGAAGCCCCGCGGCTCAAGCCCTTCGTCGATCTCATCACCAAGCTGGGCGCGTTCGCCGGCCAGCTGGTCGACGACGGCCTGGAGGCCGTGGAGATCGAATACGAAGGCGAGGTCACGCAGCTGAACACCCGGCCGCTGACCGCCGCCGCACTGGCATCGCTCATGCGGCCGCTGATCCCCGAGGTCAACATGGTCTCGGCGCCCAGCATCCTCAAGGACAAGGGCACCCCGCTCAAGGAGTCCAGGAGCGAGGTCTCCCCCGTCTATGGTTCGCTGATCCGCATCAAGGTGAAGACCGGCGGTTCCTGGAGAACTCTTGCCGGGGCGCTCAATGCCGGCTCGCCCAAGATCGTCGAGGTCAAGGGCATGGCGCTGGAAGCGGACTTCCACCCGATCCTGCTGTTCGTGAACAACCGCGACAAACCCGGTTTCATCGGCAACCTGGGCACCCTGCTGGGCGAGGGCGAGATCAACATCGCCACCTTCCATCTGGCCCGGCAGACGGCCGGTGGTGACGCCATCGCCATCGTGGGTCTGGACCAGACCTTGCCGGACCCGCTGCAGCAGCGCCTGCGGGAGCTGCCCAATGTCCGCTACGTCAAGGTAGTGCATCTTTAAACGGCTACACTACCCCTGCCGGAACATCGGATTTCAAGGAGATACGCATGTCGAACCAAGCTGAATGCCCGTTCCACCAGGCTCCTGGCAGTGGTGCCAGCAGCAAGGACTGGTGGCCCGACCAGCTGCGGGTCGACCTGCTGAGCCTGCATTGCGAAAAATCGGATCCGCTGGGCAGGAAGTTTGATTACCGCAAGGCCTTCAAGGGTCTTGACTATCAAGCCCTCAAGGCCGACCTGCACAGGCTGATGACCGACTCGCAGCCCTGGTGGCCCGCCGACTTCGGCCACTACGGTCCGCTGTTCGTCCGCATGGCATGGCATGCCGCCGGCACGTACCGCACGGGCGATGGCCGTGGCGGCGCCGGTCGCGGCCAGCAGCGTTTTGCGCCGCTCAACTCCTGGCCCGACAACGTCAGCCTCGACAAAGCCCGCCGCCTGCTGTGGCCGATCAAGCAGAAGTACGGCCAGCAGATTTCCTGGGCAGACCTTATGATTCTGACCGGCAACGTGGCACTGGAGTCCATGGGTTTCAAGACCCTGGGCTTTGCAGCCGGCCGTGAGGACACCTGGGAGCCGGACAACGACATCTACTGGGGCGCCGAAAAGGAATGGCTGGCCACCAGTGACAAGCCCGGCAGCCGCTACTCGGGCGATCGCGACCTGCAGAATCCGCTTGCCGCCGTGCAGATGGGCCTGATCTACGTGAATCCGGAAGGGCCGGATGCCAATGGCGATCCCTTGTCCGCCGCGCGTGACATCCGCGAGACCTTCGCCCGCATGGCCATGGACGATGAGGAAACCGTTGCGCTGATCGCCGGCGGCCATACCTTCGGCAAGACGCACGGCGCAGCACCTGCCAGCCATGTCGGTCCGGCTCCGGAGTCCGCCCCGCTCGAGGAGCAAGGCCTCGGCTGGGCCAGCAGCTATGGATCAGGCAAGGCGGCGGACGCCATCACCAGCGGCCTGGAAGTCACCTGGACCCGCACTCCGATCCAGTGGAGTCACGACTTCTTCGAGCACTTGTTCAAATACGAGTGGGTGCAGGAACGCAGTCCCGCCGGCGCCATCCAGTGGGTGGCCAAGGACGCGGACGCCGTCGTTCCCGGCCCGACACCGGGTTCCCCCCCGCGCAAGCCGACCATGCTGACGACCGACCTGTCGCTGCGCTTCGATCCAGCCTACGCGAAAATCTCCAAGCGCTTCCTCAAGAACCCGAACGCGCTCGCCAAGGCCTTCGCGCGCGCCTGGTTCAAGCTCACGCACCGCGACATGGGTCCCAAGGCGCGCTACCTCGGCCCCGAGGTGCCGCGCGGTGACTTCATCTGGCAGGACCCGCTGCCGCGGACCGGCCCGAAGCCGGACAAGGCTGACATTTCCGACCTCAAACACAGGATCGCCCATTCGGGCCTGTCCGTGTCGGAACTGGTCGCAGTGGCCTGGGCTTCCGCCTCCACCTTCCGCGGTTCCGACAAGCGCGGCGGCGCCAACGGCGCGCGTATCCGGCTGGCTCCGCAGAAGGACTGGGCCGTCAACCGGCCGGTGTTGCCCGCCCTGGCGAAACTCGAGGAAATCCAGCAGTCCTCGGGCAAAGCCTCCCTGGCGGATGTCATCGTGCTGGCCGGCAGCGTCGGCATCGAACTGGCGGCCAAGGCTGTGGGCATCGAGGTCGAGGTGCCGTTCGCACCAGGCCGGGTGGATGCTGCGGCCGAGCAGACCGATGCCGCCATCTTCGGCGTGCTCGAGCCGGTCGCCGATGGCTTCCGCAACTACCTGAAGGACCGGTACACCGTGCCGGCTGAGGCACTGCTGATCGACAAGGCGCTGCTGCTGACGCTGACGGCGCCGGAACTCACCGCACTGATCGGCGGTTTGCGTGCAATCAACATCAACGCCGACGGCAGCCGGCACGGGGTCTTCACCGACAGGCCGGGCACGCTCTCGAACGACTTCTTTGTCAACCTGCTCGACATCGGCACGCAGTGGAAGCCGTCCGGCGGCCTCTACGAAGGCCACGACCGCAAGACCGGCGCATTGAAGTGGACCGGCACCCGCGTGGACTTGGTGTTCGGCTCGAACTCCATCCTGCGCGCGCTGGCCGAGGTCTATGCCAGCGCCGATGGAAAGGAGCGCTTTGTGCGGGATTTTGTCGCGGCCTGGACCAAGGTCATGAACCTGGATCGCTTCAACCTTAGGTAGCAGCAGCGAAAGCGGCAGCCTCGAGGTCTAACGCAGAGCCTGTGGTAAAAGCGCGGACAGGTCCCGGAAGCGCACTGCAACCGCGGCGGCACCCTGCGCCATTTGCGCAGTTCCGTAACCCCAGCCGGCGAAGACGCAGGGTATGCCGTACGCCTGGGCCGCGGCCACGTCGGCACGGTTGTCGCCGATCATCACCGCCGGATGTCCCTGGAATCCGCCGCGGGAGATCGTCTGCTCCAGGTGCTGGGCATCCGGCTTGTGGCGTGCAACGGTATCGCCACCGCACACCACGTCGAAACAATGCAGGATGCCGAGCTGGTCCATAATGGCGTGCGCGGCCGCTTCCACCTTGTTGGTGCACACGGCCAGGTGCCAGCCGGCCTGGCGCAGGACATCGAGGGTCTCGACAACGTCCGGGTACAGACGCGTGTGCACGATGGCCGAACGCGTGTACTCCTGCACGCAGTCACTGATCTCAGTTTCAGTGGCCGGAACCTGCCGCAGGTCGAATGCGCGCCGGGCAAAAACCCTCAGGCCGTTGCCGAGAAACGAAGCGGCCTCTGCGGCCGTCAACGGAGCAAGTCCGCGCTCCAGAAGGCGGCGGTTCACGCCGGCGGCAATGTCCTGCACCGCATCGATCAGGGTGCCGTCGAGGTCGAATATGGCAACTGGGAATTGAGTCATGGCGGCAAAAAGTATGCGCCGAATCGGGTGCGAATCGGGTACCTTGCAAAGATGCTGATGACCCGGGGCACCGCCTGCGGGGCGCTGCAGCAGGTGTCTTGATCAAGGGAGAAAAAGGATTTTTTGGCTCTGGTATGACCCGCTCCCCTGAGATTCAAGCCGCCCTGCCCCGGCGACCCGTCGTGGCAGCGTCTGGCCCATATACGCCGGGCTGGGTGACCGCCATCGAACTTGGCGCCCTCGGAGCGGTCTGGGGCGGCTCGTTCCTGTTCATGCGCATTGCGGCACCCGGTTTCGGCGCCGTCCCGCTGGTCGAGGTGCGCCTCACGCTCGGCGCCCTGATCCTGCTGCCGTTCCTGTGGCGGGAACGCGCGCGCTTCAGCGCCGTGCTCTGGGTGCGCCTTGCCGGCATCGGCCTGGTGAACTCCGGCATTCCGTTCGTGCTGTTTGCATGGGCCGCACAACGTTCACCGGCCGCAGTCGGGGCCATCACCAACTCCATGGCGGTGCTCTTCACGGCTCTCGTCGCGTACCTGTTCTATCGGGAACCCATCGGTCCGCGCCGCGTAGCGGGCCTGGCCGCCGGCTTTGCCGGCGTACTGGCGCTGGCAACCGGCCGCATGGCCGGCGCGAGCATCGGCCTTGCGGCGCTGGCAGGCACGTTCGCAGCTTTTCTTTATGGCATCGGCGCGAACCTCGTCCGGCGGCACACGGCAGGTATCCCCGCAAGCGCTCTCGCCGCAGCGACGCTCCTGTGCAGTGCAGTGCTGCTGGCGCCGTTCGCGCTTGCCACCTGGCCGGCGCATCCGCCCGGCGTCACCTCATGGGTCAGCGCACTGCTGCTGGGTGGCCTGTGCACCGGCATCGCATTCACCTTCTATTACCGCCTCATCCACCGCATCGGCGCGACACGTGCAGCGGCCGTCACCTACCTCGTGCCGCTGTTCGGGACCCTGTGGGCATGGCTTGTCCTGGATGAGAGACCGACGGCCTCGATGGCGCTGGCGGGAGCGCTCATCCTCGGTGGGGTTGCGCTGAGCCAGAGCCGGCCATCCCCGCGGCCATGACACCAAGCCGGCGCGCCCT
>DAIDKA010000128.1 GCA_027451085.1 Gammaproteobacteria bacterium | reverse complement strand
GCTTGCTGCCGCAGTCATAGCGCTTGCCCTGGAAGCGGTGGGCATAGACCGCCTCCTGGCCCATCAGGTTGGCAATGCCGTCGGTGAGCTGGATTTCCCCGCCCGCGCCCCGGCCCAGCCGCTCCAGGTGCGCGAAAATGGTCGGCGACAGGATGTAGCGTCCCACCACTGCCAGATTCGAGGGCGCATCCGCTGGCTTGGGCTTCTCGACGATGCTGCGCACGCGTGCCGTACCGGCGCGCTCGGTCTCGATTTCGACGATGCCGTAGCGGTCAGTGTCCTTGCGCGGCACCGACTCCACTCCCAGCACGCTGGCGTGGCGCTCCTCGTACACGGCGGCCATCTGCTCCAGGCAGCTGCCGTCGTCGCCGCGGATCAGGTCATCTGCCAGATGCACAAAAAAGGGTTCATCGCCCACCACGGGCTTGGCGCACAGCACGGCATGGCCCAGACCCAGCGGGGCCGGCTGGCGGATGTAGATGCAGTGCGCGTACGAAGGCACTACGCTGCGGATGATCTTCAGCAGGTCGTTTTTGCCCTGTGCTTCCAGCAGGTTCTCCAGCTCCTGGTCGGAGTCGAAGTGATCCTCGATGGCGCGTTTGGACTGGCCGGTGATGAACACCAGCTTGATGGCGCCGGCCGAGAGGGCCTCTTCCACCGCATACTGGATCAGCGGCTTGTCCACCACGGGCAGCATCTCCTTGGGGCTGGCCTTGGTGGCGGGCAGGAAGCGCGTACCGCGCCCTGCGACGGGGAACACGGCGGTGCGGATGGCAGACTGCTGCTTCATGAAGGGTCCTCGCGCAACACGTAGGAGCCCGATTGTGCCGGTTTCCCGGCAGGAGCGCAGCCTGTTTGGCCGGCCGGTCTAATCCCGTATGGGCTGATCGGCGCCGTCGTTGACCCGCTCGCGCAGGTCCTTGCCGGGCTTGAAGTGCGGGACGTACTTGCCGGAGAGCGCGACGGCCTCGCCGGTCTTGGGATTACGACCCTGGCGCGGCGGACGGAAGTGCAGCGAGAAGCTGCCGAAGCCGCGGATCTCGATGCGTTCCCCCTGGGAGAGCGCATCGCTCATGATCTCGAGAATCTGCTTCAGCGCCAGCTCCACGTCCTTCGCGGGCAGGTGCTTCTGCTTGGTCGTGATGATTTCGATCAATTCCGACTTGGTCATGGCATGTTTCGGCTTTGGCCCTTCGGAAACGCAGACCACTTGCGCGGCAGAGTATCAAAAGTACGGGCGCCCCTGCGGGACGCCCGTACGATGCGATCAGCCGCGGTCGCCGATCTGCTCCTTCAACAGGTCCCCCAGGCTGGTGCCCGAAGTCGGCTGCTCGGAGCGGTAGCTCTGAACAGCCTCGGCTTCCTCGTGCATCTCCTTGGCCTTGACGGACAGCGAGATCGTGCGGGTCTTGCGGTCCACACCGGTGAACTTCGCCTCGATCTCCTCGCCCACCTTGAGCACGGTGCGGGCATCCTCGATGCGGTCGCGGCCCAGTTCTGAGCTGCGCAGCTGGCCCTCGACGCCGTTGCCCAGGTCGATGACCGCGCCGCGCGCGTCAACTTCCTTGACCACGCCCCTGACCACCGAGCCCTTGGGGAACTCGGCGATGTAGCCGGAGAACGGATCCTTCGCCAGCTGCTTGATGCCAAGGGAGATGCGCTCGCGCTCGGGGTCGATGGCCAGCACCATGGCCTCCACCTGCTGGCTCTTCTGGTAGCTGCGCACGGCTTCTTCTCCGGGTATGTCCCAGGAGATGTCCGACAGATGCACCAGGCCGTCGATATTGCCCGACAGACCGATGAAGATGCCGAAATCCGTGATGGACTTGATCTGCCCTGCGACCTTGTCGCCACGGTTGTAGTTCTCGGCGAACTCCTTCCACGGGTTGGACTGGCACTGCTTCAGACCCAGCGAGATGCGGCGGCGCTCCTCGTCCACGTCCAGGACCATGACCTCGACTTCCTGGCCGGTGTGCACCACCTTGGCGGGATTGACGTTCTTGTTGGTCCAGTCCATCTCCGACACGTGCACCAGGCCCTCGACGCCGTCCTCGATCTCGACGAACGCGCCGTAGTCGGCGATGTTCGTGACCTTGCCGAACACACGGGTGTGCGGCGGGTAGCGGCGGGCGATGTTCTCCCACGGATCGGCGCCCAGCTGCTTCAGCCCCAGGGACACGCGCGAACGCTCACGGTCGAACTTCAGGATGCGCACATCGATCTCATCGCCAACCTTGACGACTTCCGACGGATGCTTGACGCGCTTCCACGCCATGTCGGTGATATGCAGCAGGCCGTCGATGCCGCCCAGGTCCACGAACGCACCGTAGTCGGTGAGGTTCTTGACCGCGCCGCGCACCACCGCGCCTTCCTGCAGGTTGTCCATCAACGCACTGCGCTCGGCGGAGAACTCCTGCTCCACGACGGCGCGGCGGGAGACCACCACGTTATTGCGCTTCTGGTCGAGCTTGATGACCTTGAACTCGAGCGGCTTGCCCTCGAGATACGCCGTGTCGCGCACCGGGCGCACATCGACCAGCGAGCCCGGCAGGAACGCCCGGACGTTGTC
>DAIDKA010000127.1 GCA_027451085.1 Gammaproteobacteria bacterium | reverse complement strand
TACTGTCCCTTGGAGCGATCGGTATCGCCCAGGCGGACCCTGACCACTCCCTGATGAACCGCTATCACCAGGGCAGCTGGAAGGACCATTTCGGCGGCGATGATGGGGACCATCCCGACGGCGGCTATCCCAAGGCCCCGGTCACCGCCCCGGAAATCGACCCCGCCAGCGCCGGTACCGCCCTGACGCTGCTGATGGGTGGCCTGGCCGTGGTTCGCGGCCGCCGCCGCGCCAAGCAGGGCTGAGAGACCCCAAGGACCTGGACTCGGCGACAGCCGGACAAGCTCCGTTCTGCTCGCCGTACAGGTCCTGTTCTGATCGCGCTGCCCCTGGCAGCTGCAGGCACTTGTGGCCTGCCGTGACGCTCTCGGTTACCGTTAAGCCATGGCACCGGGCACACGGCAACTTCTGACATCCGGGTGGGAGATCACCCACACCCCTCCCGACGCGGTATCCGGACCTGGCGAAGCATTGTGCCAGTTGCACTGGCTGCCCGCCCCGACCCTCGGCACAGTTGCTGCCATCCTGCGGGACACCGGCGCCTGGAATTTCGACACGCCCCGCCGCTTCGACGCCGAGGACTGGTGGTACCGGTTGCGGTTCGCCGCTGCCGATGCAGCAGCCGACGGCCCCCGGCTCCTGGGTTTCGACGGCCTGGCCACGATCGCAGACGCGTGGCTCAACGGCGAGCACCTGCTTGCCAGCGACAACATGTTCCTTTCCCATGCTGTCCCGGTGCAGCTGCGAAGCGAAACGGACAACGAACTGCTGCTGCGATTCCGGGCCCTGGACCCGCTGCTGCAGGCCCGTCGCCCGCGGCCCCGGTGGCGGGCCCCACTGGTGGAACACCAGCAGCTGCGCTGGTTCCGGACCACGCTCCTGGGGCGCATCCGCGGCTGGTGCCCACCTGTTGCGCCAGTAGGTCCCTGGCGCCCCATCTGGCTTGAGACCCTGCGAACCCTTGACCACGGCACCCCAAGCCTGCGCACCCGGGTCAAAGATGGTGTCGGCACCGTCGAGGTGAGCTGCAGGATCGAAGCGCTGGGGGAAGCGCGCATCAGCGCGGTGGAACTGGTGCTCATCCGGGCCGGTGAAAGGCATGTCGTGCCGCTGCAGCTCAGCCAGGACAGCCCCCACCTGTTCCAGGGCCAGGCGGCGCTCCCGGGAGTCACCCTGTGGTGGCCCCACACCCACGGTGAACCCGCTCTTTACGCAGCGCGGCTGGAGATCCAGTTGAGCGGGGCAGGTCCGGCACAGATCAGCCTGGGCCACACCGGCTTCCGTTCCATCGACCTGGACCTGTCCGGCGATGGCTTTGCGCTGCGCGTCAACGGCCGCAAGATCTTCTGCCGTGGCGCCTGCTGGACGCCGGACATCGTGACCCTGGGCACCGACCGCGCCGCGGCAGACGCCGCCCTGGACCCGTTCGTCGCCGCAGGCATGAACATGCTGCGCGTGGGCGGCACCATGGTGTACGAAAGCGATGACTTCCTGGACGCCTGCGATGCCAAGGGCATCCTGCTGTGGCAGGAGTTCATGTTCGCCAACATGGACTACCCGCACGACGACGCGAGGTTCGATGCCAGCGTGACCGCCGAATGCCGGCAGCTGCTGGCACGCATTTCGGCCCGGCCCTGCGTGGCCGTGCTGTGCGGCAACAGCGAGTGCGAACAGCAGGCCGCCATGTGGGGCGCCCCGCGCGAGCGCTGGAGCCAGCCGCTGTTCGAGCAGCTGCTGCCGCGGCTCGTGGCTGAACTGAGTCCGGGAATCGCCTACTGGCCATCGAGCGCCCACGCAGGCGCCTTCCCCCACCAGGCCAACGCCGGCACCACCTCGTACTACGGCATCGGGGCGTACCTGCGACCGCTTACCGACGCTCGCCAGGCCGGCGTGCGTTTCGCCACGGAGTGTCTGGCACTTGCCAACATTCCCGAGGATGCGGGACTCGAAGCCATGGATGGCACGGGCGGGGCCAGGGTGGGCTCACCTTTGTGGAAAACCCGCGCCCCCAGGGACGCCAGCGCCGGCTGGGACTTCGACGACGTCCGGGATCACTACCTGCGCGAAGTCTTCGGGCTCGATCCCCTGCCCCTGCGCTATGCCAGCCACGAACGCTACGTCGAGCTGGGTCGTGCAGCCAGCGGCGAGGTCATGGCGGCCGCATTCCGGGAATGGAGGCGAGCCCGCTCGGACTGCACCGGGGCGCTGATATGGTTCCTGCGGGACCTGTGGCCCGGCGCCGGATGGGGCATCCTGGATGCACAGGGGAGGCCCAAGTCAGCCTATTACTTCCTCAAGCGCCTGTTGCAGCCACGCGCCGTATTGCTCTGCGACGAGGGTGTCAACGGCCTGTATGCGCACCTGTTGAACGACACCGCCACCAGCGCCGATGCCCTGCTTACAGTGAGTCTCGTCCTGCCCGAGGGCGCCACCACCACATGCACCCCGCTACCCGTGACAGTTCCCGCGCATGCAGCGCTGGAGGTCCCGGTGGCGTCGCTGCTTGATAACTTCTGGGACCTCACCTACGCCTATCGCTTCGGCCCCGCCCCCTGCGAAGCCGTCATCGCCACCTTGTCCGGTGCTGACGGCAGGCAGCTCGGACAGGATTTCTACTTCCCCCTGGGACACCACTGCCTCTGCCCGTCAGACCTGGGCCTCACGGCGACCAGCCAGCGCGTGTCCGCAACGCGGGAGCTGGTGGAGATCCGCGCGCAGAAGACCGCCCGCTTCGTGACCGTAAAGGCGCACGGCTTCACGGCCGCTGACCAGTACTTCCACCTGGCTCCCGGCATGCCACACCAGGTGCTGCTCGAATCCACCGGCGACACCGGCCGCCCCGCGGGCAGCGTCCAGGCGCTCAACGGCACACGGCCCTGCCGCATCGTGGCCGGAGAGTGAAGCTCGCAGGCCTGGAGACCCTGGTTGCCGGGGGCGATGGACCGCACCGTACCGCGGTCATCCTGTTGCACGGCTATGCCATGAGTGCCGCGGCCCTGGCGCCGTTCGGTGGCTCCCTGGGCCTCGCTGCGCAGTTCCTGTTTCCTGAAGGGCCGGTGGCGAACCTGCCGCGTGGCCGCGCCTGGTGGACCGTCGACGAGGGCCGGCGCAAAGCCGCGCTGCACGACGGCCCCCGGGACTTGCAAGACGAGCGGCCCCCGGGCCTGCCGGCCGCGCGGGAGTTGCTGAACCGTTATGTCACGGCATGCCGGGAGCAATTGCGACCGCAGCGCCTGGTGCTCGGCGGATTCTCCCAGGGCGCCATGCTCGCGCTCGACTGGCAGCTGCACTGTCCGCAGGGCGCGGACGCGCTGCTGCTGTTCTCGGCATCGCGGTTGAATTTCGAGGCGTGGCAGACACACCGCGCCGCGCTGCGGCAGTTGCCGGTGCTGATGACCCATGGGCGCCAGGACACCGACCTGGCGCTCGCTGCAGGCCAGCGGCTGCGCGACTTCGCGACCGCCGCCGGTGCGGCGGTCACCTGGGTCGAATTTGATGCAGGTCACGAGATCCCGTTGCAGGCCTGGCGCGCGGCCCGCAAGTTCCTGCGCGAGCTTGTGTGACCGGGTTCAGCGTTTGAACGCAAGCTGCGGCCGGAGCCGGTTTCCAACTGTCAAATCATGCAACAATCGACGCCATGAATCACCGAGTGACCGAGGACTTCCCCGCCCTGCTGGCCGCGGTCAAGCGGATCACCACCAGCGTGGCCGAGGTGCACGCTGCGGCGGTTGATGCCGACGCGCGGTTCCCGCATGAAACCCTCGCCGCACTGCGCGAGGCCGGCGCTCTTGCCGCCCCGGTGCCGCGCGATTGTGGCGGCCCGGGCTGCACCTTGCAGGAACTCGCGCAGCTGTGTTCGAGCCTTGCGCAGGGCTGTGGTTCCAGCGCCATGGTCCTCGCCATGCACTACATCCAGGTGGCCTGCATCGTGCGGCACGGGCGGGAGTCCGCGTATTTGCGTGATTACCTGCGGCAACTCGCGCGCGAGCAGCTGCTGCTGGCCTCGATGACCTCCGAGGTCGGCACCTCCGGCGAAACCCGCAGCAGCATCTGCGCCGTGGAACGGCACGACGCGCAGTTCAAACTGGTCAAGGACGCCACCACCGGCTCCTACTGCGCCCATGCCGACGGCATCCTGGTGACCTGCCGGCGTAACAGCGACGCGGCCGCCAGCGACCAGGTCCTGGTGCTGGTGCGCAAGGGCGACTACACCCTGACCCAGACCACCTCCTGGGACACGCTCGGCATGCGCGGCACCTGCAGCCCGGGCTTCAAGCTCGACGCCCGGGGCAGCGCCGAGCAGATCATTCCCGGCCCCTTCGCCGACTCCTCCGCCTGCACCATGGTCCCGTACTCGCACATCCTGTGGGCCTCGCTGTGGTGGGGCATCGCCGCCAGCGCGCTGGGCCGGGCCGCCGAGTACGTCCGCAGCAGCGCCCGCAAGACCCCGGGAACCATACCCCCTGCCGCAACCCGCCTGGCTGAGACTGCCGAGCGCTTGCAGGCCATGCGCCACGGCTGGCAGGCGCTGGCCAGCGAGTTCGATGCCATCGACTCGCGTCCCGAGGGTGCGGAGGAACTGCACTCGATGGGCTGGGCGCTGAAGATGAACAACCTGAAGATCAACGCCTCCCAGGCAGCCCCTCCCATCGTCCACCAGGCGCTGCAGATCACCGGCATCCTGGGCTACAAGAACGACTCGAAGTTCAGCCTCGGGCGTCATTATCGCGACGTGCTGTCGGCGTCGCTGATGATCTCCAACGACCGCATTACAGCCAAGAACGCCTCCATGTTGCTGGTGTTCAAGGACCTTTGAACATCTGCAAGCCTGTGTCCGCCGCCGGAGCATCCAGCCATGACCGACTACGATCCACAGCAATTCCATGACGACCTCGTCAGCCATGGTTTGATCGTCCCCGTGGGCGTCCAGGGTGTTTTCGGCCGTGGCGCCGTGTTCGAGGACGTGCTCGAACGCTTCAACGGCCTGGTGACCCGGCTGTCCCGGGACGATGGCGCGCAGACCCTCACCTTCCCGCCGGTCATCAACCGGCAGATCCTGGAGAAGGTGCACTACATGGATTCGTTCCCGCACCTGTGTGGCACGGTATCCAGCTTCTTCGGCCGCGACAGCCAGGCACGCGAGCTGTCCGAGCGCATCAACACCGGCAAGCCCTGGCACGACATGCTTGCCCCGACCGAGGTGACCCTGAACCCGGCGGCCTGCTATCCGCTGTATCCCACCATCAGCGGCACCCTGCCACCAGGGGGCAAACTGGTGACCATGCTGCACTGGGTGTTCCGCCATGAACCCTCCCCGGAACCCACACGCATGCAGTCATTCCGGGTGCGCGAGTTCGTGCGGGTCGGCACACCCGACCAGGTGGTGGAATGGCGCGACATGTGGCTGCAGCGTGGCCTCACTCTGCTGCAATCACTGGGACTGCCGGCCAGCTCGGAAGTGGCGTCGGACCCCTTCTTCGGCCGCACCGGCAAGATGATGGCCATCAGCCAGAAAGAACAGCGCCTGAAGTTCGAGGTCGTGGTCCCGGTCATTTCGGCCGAGAACCCCACGGCCTGCTGCTCCTTCAACTTTCACCAGGAACACTTCGGCAGCACCTTCGACATCCGCACGGCCGACGGGCAGACCGCGAACTCCGCCTGCCTGGGATTCGGCCTGGAACGCATCGTCATGGCACTGTTCAAGACCCACGGCTTCGATGTCGACAGCTGGCCCGGTGAAGTCCGCGCCCGGCTGTGGCCCTGAGCGGGGACCACATGAGCCGGCTCGCGGTGATTCCCGGCCTCGACGCGAAGCATTACCCGCGCCACCGGCTTCACGCCGAAGAGCGCGTCTGGGTGGAGAAGAACTGCTACGTCGATGTCTGGATCGAACTCATCCACGCCCTGGGACTGGAGCCCCTGGCCATGCTGCCGTTCACGGTGGCGGTGGATTTCGAGGGTGACCAGTGGACGTTCTTCAAACCGCCGCATTCCGAGCTCTACGACCTCTACGGCATCGACGTGCAGGAGCTGAACGTCTGGCGCCCGCTGCTGGACCACGTGATCGAGCATCTCGGTCAGGGACGGGTGATCAGCACCGAGGCGGATGCGTTCTGGCTGCCTGACACGGCCGGCACCGATTACCGCCGCCAGCACACCAAGTCCACCATCATCGTGGCCGAGATCGATGTCGAGCAGCGCAGGCTGGGTTACTTCCACAATGCCGGCTATTTCATGCTCGAAGGCGAGGACTTCATCCAGACCTTCCGCCTGGGATTCGCGCCGGACCCTGCTTTCATGCCGCTGTTTGCCGAGGTCGTGCGCCTCGACCGCCAGGTCGGGCACGACCCGTCGGCACTCGCCCGGGCATCGCTGTTGCTGTGGCGCCGGCACCTGGCGCGGGTCCCCGCGACCAATCCCGTGCGGCGCTTCCGCGAACGGCTCGAAGCGGAACTGCCGCGGCTGCAGGAGCAGGGACTGCCGTACTACCACGCCTGGGCCTTTGCCACGATACGCCAGCTGGGCGCCGCCTTCGAGCTGGCCGCGCTGAACCTGCGCTGGCTGCAGCCTCACACGACGCTGTCCCTCGAAGCGCCTGCGGCAGCCTTCGAGGCCATTGCAGCGACCGCCAAGACCCTGATCCTCAAAGGTGCACGCGCTGTGAACGCGCGCCGCACACTGGACGCGCGCGAAGCACTGGAGCCCGCCGCTGCGCACTGGGACCAGGGCATACACGCGCTTTCGGCACTGCTTTAAGCTGTGCAGCATGGAATCCGCCCCATTGGATGAAATCAGTGTCGCCACGGTGATCGTGAGCTACCGCTCGGCACAGCTGACCCTCGCGGCGCTGCAATCGCTCAGTGCCGAACGTTCGACGCCGGGGTTGCGCCTGCGCGCCGTGGTGGTCGATAACGATTCCGGTGATCTCGCGGTCATTGCCCCCGTGGTCAAGGCCAGCGGCTGGGACTCCTGGGTGACCCTGGTGGCCGCGCCCCGCAATGGCGGCTTCGCCTATGGCAACAACCTGGGAGTGGAACATGCGTGCGCTCAAGGCACGCCCGCGTACATTCATCTGCTGAACCCTGATGCCGAAGTACGCCCGGGCGCCATCCTGGCCCTGGTGCGGTTCCTGGAAGCCCGGCCGGAGGTGGGCATTGCCGGTGGCAGCTTTGAAAATCCCGACGGCAGCCTATGGCCCCTGTCCTTCCGCTTCCCGGGGCTGGCAAGCGAGCTGGAAGAAGGCGTAGGGCTCGGCGCATTGAGCCGCATCCTCAAGCGCAAGGTCGTGGCGCGGATGATGCCCCAGGACGGCCCGCAGCAAGTGGACTGGATCTGCGGCGCCTCCATGCTGATCCGGCCCGAGGTCTTCCTCGCCATCGGCGGCCTGGACGAAAATTACTTCCTGTACTACGAAGAAACCGACTTCTGCCGCCGTGCGCTCGCCGCCGGCTTCCAGACCTGGTACGTACCTGCGAGCCGGGTCATGCACATCTGCGGACAGAGCACCGGGCTGACCGATGCAGGCGCAGCCCTGCGCCGCCGACCGGCCTACTGGTTCGAGTCACGACGGCGGTACTTCATCCAGGCCTACGGCACCGGGCGCGCCATGCTGATCGACGCCGCCGCACTCGCCGCCAACGCACTGGGCACGCTCAAGCGGCTGGTGCAGCCACGCAAGCAGGGCGTGCCATACCTGCTGCGGGACCTGCTGCGTCATAGCG
>DAIDKA010000126.1 GCA_027451085.1 Gammaproteobacteria bacterium | reverse complement strand
CGCTGCGCCGGCGCCGCACCGCTTCCGGATCGATACTGGAGGGTGCCTCGTACTCCTGCACGTACAGCCAGTCCTCGAAAGACCCCTCCCCGAGGATACGGTAGCGATCGATGGCCAGCGCGTACTCGGGCATGTCCGCGTCGTAGAGCCGGTAGGCGAACACCTGCTCGCGTTCGGCCCAGGAGTTGAGACGTTTGAAGTTCTTGGCCAGCCGGTTGGCGAACATGCGCGCGCCGGGCGTGGCGGCAAGCGCAGCATCGGGCACCAGACCAGGACGCTTGCGGCCGATCTCCCGGAAGCTGTCGGGCTGCACGTCGAGGCGCAGCAGCCGGCACTCGATGGCGCCGTTCCACAGCACATGCGTGCGTCGCGCGCGAATCCCCAGCTCCAGCCCCATCTCGGGTGAACCGGTGAGCACCGCGGCCTGCCAGCCGCCAAAGCGTTCGCGCAGGATGGCGCCCAGTTCACGGTGCGTGGCGCGTGCCTCGGTTTCATTCGCAAGGCGCACGCCGTAGGGCGGATTGGTCACCACGAGGCCTGCACGCTCGCCCGGTGGCGGTGCGGCATCGGCCAGCACGCCCATGCTGAACTGCACCCAGTCGGCTACGGCAGCGCGGCGCGCATTGGTGACAGCGGCGTGGATGGCGGCTGCGTCACGATCGATGCCCCGCAGCGACGTACCCGGCGGTGGCGCCTGGGCCCTGCGTTGCTCCGCCTCGGCCACGAGGCGCTGCCACAAGCCGCAATCGTGCCCCTTCCAGTCCAGGAAACCGAAGTAATCCCGCCCCAGCCCGGGGGCGATGCCAGCGGCGATCATGGCGGCCTCGATAACCAGCGTGCCCGAGCCGCACATGGGGTCGAACAGCGGCGCACCGTTCTGCGCCAGCGCCGGCCAGCCGGCGCGCAGCAGCATGCCGGCCGCCACGTTTTCCTTCAGCGGCGCCTCGCCCTGCTGGGTGCGGTAGCCGCGCCGGTGCAGGCTTTCGCCCGACAGATCCAGCGACAGGGTGATGCGCGCGTCCTGGGCATGCGCATGTACACGCACGCCGGGCCGCTCGCGCTGCACATCGGGCCGGAAGCCGGCCCACTCGCGCAGACTGTCGACAATCGCATCCTTCAGCCTCTGCGCGCCGAACTGGGTGTGGGTGATGGCCGGATGCTGGCCGCTGAAATCACAGGCCAGCGTGGTCCCCGGGGCGATATGCGCCTTCCAGTCCACGCGCCGCGCGCCGGCATAGAAGGCATCGGTGTCCGGTGCGTCGTACTGTGCCAGCACCAGGAACACCCGGTTGGCCGTACGTGACCACAGGCAGGCGCGGTACGCCTGCTCCACGGTACCGGTGAAAGTCACGCCGGTGCCGCGCTCACGCGCATCTTCGACTCCCAGCGACTTGAGTTCCAGCCCCAGCAGGTCGGCAAGGCCGCGGGGACAGCTGGCGATGAAATTCAACGAGTCGTCCTGTTGTGATGTCATGCGGGCTCCGCGCCTGCCGGGAAGCCCGGCACAGGGGCTGCGACCGCAGGCCGCGGCGGCGTCACTGCGCTTACGATCTCGCACACCTCGCGGCCTGCATTGCGGAAGCGGTGCGGCAGCTGGCAGGCAAAGTAATATGCATCCCCGGGACCCAGCACGCGCGTGGAGCCTCCCACGGTCAGCTCGATGCGCCCGCGCACCACCACGCCGGCCTGCTCGCCCCGGTGTTCGAGGATTTCGTCCCCGGTGGCAGCGCCCGGCGCAAAGCGCTCGTGCAGCAGCGACAGCTGCCGGCCGGCGCGTGCGGCGGCCACCAGCTTGCGTGAAACTGCAGCATCGCCCGTTTCGACCAGCTCGGCTGCCTCGAAGAACACCTGCGGCTGGCCGCCCTCGTCCATGGCAAAGAACTCGGCGAGGGTCATGGGCACGCCATCCAGCACCTTCTTCAACGAGCTGACCGAGGGACTCACCCGGTTCTGCTCGATGAGCGAGATCAGGCCGTTGGTAACCCCGGCGCGCCGGGCCAGCGCGCGCTGCGACAGGCCGAAGGCCACCCGCACACTGCGCAATTTCGCGCCTATGTCGATTGTCATTATGTCAAGAGCTTGTGTTCAAGATGCTGAACGGAGGCGGGTATATTCGGTTGCTCGTGGCCCGGATTGTCAACTTTATTTACCATTGAATGTTTCCGCGGAGCACATCATGTCTGAGCTGCAGCTCGATAACCTGTTCATGCCCTTCACGGCCAACCGGCAGTTCAAGGCCAGCCCGCGGCTGCTGTCCCGGGCTGCCGGCATGTATTACTGGACTGCGGACGGGCGCCAGGTGCTGGATGGCACCTCGGGCCTGTGGTGCGTGAACGCGGGTCACGGCCGCAAGGAAATCACCGAGGCCGTCACCAGGCAGCTGGAAACCCTCGACTACGCCCCGGCCTTCCAGATGGGCCACCCGGTCATGTTCGAGCTGGCCACCCGCCTGGCGAAGATTGCGCCGCAGGGCCTGGACCATGTGTTCTTCGCCGGCTCCGGCTCCGAGTCGGTGGACTCCGCGCTCAAGATCGCCCTCGGCTACCATGCCGTGAAGGGTGACCTGCGCCGTACCCGCCTGATCGGCCGCGCCCGCGGCTATCACGGCGTGGGCTTCGGCGGCATCTCGGTGGGCGGCATCGCGCCCAACCGCAAGATGTGGAACAACTCGCTGATTCCGGGCACCTCGCACCTGCCCCACACCCATGATCTTGCGCGCAACGCCTTCTCCCGCGGCCTGCCGCTGCATGGAGTGGAACTGGCGGATGACCTTGAGCGCCTGGTCGCTCTGCACGACCCCGCAACCATTGCCGCAGTGATCGTCGAGCCCATCGCGGGGTCCACCGGTGTGCTGCTGCCGCCGGTAGGCTATCTGAAGCGCCTGCGTGACATCTGCACCAGGTACGGCATCCTCCTGATCTTCGACGAGGTCATCACCGGCTTCGGCCGCACCGGTTCGGCCTTTGCCGCCACCGAATTCGGCATCACGCCGGATCTCATGGCCTGCGCCAAGGGCCTCACCAACGGCGTGATCCCGATGGGTGCGGTCATCCTCAGCAAGACCATCCACGACGCCTTCATGAGCGGCCCTGCGGGTATCGAGCTGTTCCACGGCTACACCTACTCAGGCCACCCGGTGGCCGCGGCGGCCGGCCTCGCCATGCTGGACATCTGCGAGCGTGACGGCCTGCTGACCCGGGCGAAGACACTGCACCAGGAGTGGGAGGACGCGGCCCACGCGCTCAAGGGCCTGCCGCACGTGATCGACGTGCGCAACTACGGCCTGATCCTGGGCCTGGAACTGGCTCCGATCGACGGCAGCCCGGGTAAACGCGCCTACGATGTCTTCGTCAAGGCGTTCGAGCAAGGCTGCCTGATCCGCCAGACCGGCGACATCA
>DAIDKA010000125.1 GCA_027451085.1 Gammaproteobacteria bacterium | reverse complement strand
CGGGCAACAAGGGTCGACGCCAGGCAGGTGGCCGCGCAGGAAGGCATGCCGCCGGCGCGGGTGATGCACACCTTCATGGGCAAGCCCGGTTTCCTGCTGGCGCGGATCAACCAGATCCACGTGGCGCTCAATGCCGGGATGGGTAATGGCGAGACTCCAACCCAGGTCGAGGCGCTGTTGTTGCTGGGTGCCGCCGGACGCGAGGGCCAGGTTTCACTCGCGCGAGCCCTGGGCGTCGATACCTCCACCATGGCCCTGGTGCTGTCCAACCTCGAAGCAAGGGGCGTCATCGCCCGTGAGCCTGATCCTGAGGACCGGCGCCGCATGGCGCTGCGCCTGACCCCGGCGGGGCGCCGGCAGCTTGCAGGCGTGCGCCGCGCATTCCTGGAAGTCCAGGCGCGCCTGACCGAGCCCCTGGGCGCCACCGAGGCTCGGTCTTTGAAACGGATGCTGCGGCGTATCGGCGCCAATCCTGCGAGTCCCGCCCAGCCCTGGGTGCCGGAGGAGGGCGCTCGGGATACCGGCGCCGGCATCGTGACTGGCTCGATGGGGTTCCTGTGCCGGCGCGCCCTGCAGGTCAGCGAGGCGTACTTCATCAACTGCACGGCACCACTGAGCCTCACGCCGCGTCAGTTCTCGGCGCTGTTCATCGCCCGCTGCTGCCCGCAGCTGAGCCAGGCCGGGTTTTCGCGGATTTTCGGCCTGGACCCGGCGACGTCCGGCCTGATCATGAAAAACCTTGCCGCGCGCGGACTGCTGGACCGCCAGGTGTCGAGCGCCGACCGTCGCGTGCGCTTGCATTGCCTGACCACCGCGGGACACAAGCTCATCGAGGACGCGCAGCCGCTGGTTGATCGTTCGGAGAACCTGGTGCTGCATGATCTGTCCGGGGCTGAAACGGTGAAGCTGGTGTCCCTGCTGCAGGAGATCGTCGCAGTCCACCGCGAGCAGCTGGCGTTTCCGGGGTCCTAGCGTTGTGCAGTCAACTTGCTGTTGACAGCCGCATTCCGGAAAATACAATGACGTCGCACAATCAGACGTCGTTCCATCGTCATGCCAGAGGGCGTTTATGGCCGATGCAGCTAGCAGGACGATCGCCGTGCGCAATCCCCGCACCGGCGCCACGGAATTCTCGTTCCAGGCGGCCGCGGCGCCGGAGGTGGCCGCCAAGGCCGCGCGCCTGCGGCAGGGGCAGAAGTCCTGGGCGGCGAAATCCATAACGGACCGCGTCGCGGTCATGCGCCGCTGGGCCGGTGAACTGGTGGCGCACGCCAAGGCCATCGGCGCCGCCGATGGCGCTGATACCGGAGGCTGCCACACCTCGCAGTTCACGGCGTTCATTGCAGTGGCCAACATCAACGGCTGGTGCGAGGACGCGGCGGGTGCGCTGGAGCGGGCGACGGTCAGCGCCCAGTCCGTCACCATGCCCACGGTGGAGCTGCGGTCGCAGCTGGTGCCTTATCCGCTGGTGGGGGTGATCAGCCCGTGGAATGCGCCTATGATGCTGTCACTGCTGGATGCGGTGCCGGCGCTGTTCGCGGGCTCCGCCGTGCTGCTCAAACCCAGCGAGGTCACGCCCAGGTTCATCGAGCCGCTGATGCAGACCGTGCGCAAGGTGCCTGAACTGGCGCGGGTGTTCGATTTTGTGCTGGGCGACGGCCAGACCGGTCAGGACGTCGTCGCGCAATCGGACCTCATCTGCTTCACCGGCAGCGTGCCCAATGGGCGCAAGGTGGCGGTGGCCTGCGCTGAAAGACTGATTCCCTGTTTTGTCGAGCTGGGCGGCAAGGACCCGGCCGTGGTCACCGCGAGCGCCGACATCGACCGCGCCACCACCGCCGTGCTGCGTGGCGCCGTCTATGCCACCGGACAGGTGTGCTACTCGGTGGAGCGCATCTACGTCCACGAGTCGATCCACGATGCCTTCGTCACCGAGCTTGTGCGCAAGGCGCAACAGGTCACGCTGAACGACGTCGACCCGCTGCAAGGACACATCGGCCCGTTCATCTTTGTGCGTCAGCCCGAGATCGTGCAGGCGCACCTGCAGGACGCGGTGGCGAAGGGCGCGAAAATCCTGACGGGCGGCATCACGGAAAACCTCGGCGGCGGGCTGTACATGCGGCCCACCGTGGTCACGGAGGTCGATCACTCCATGCAGCTGATGCAGGATGAGACCTTCGGGCCCATCCTGCCGGTGATGCGCTACCGCACCGTCGATGAGGCCGTGCAGCTGGCCAATGACACGATCTTCGGCCTCACCGCCTCGGTGATCGCCGGCAGCGAGGCCGAGGCGGTTCCCATCGCGGAGCGGATCAACGCCGGCAGCGTGTTCGTGCAGGACACGTTCCTGACCTTTGCCAAGTTGCGCAAGCTGGGCACCAACAGCTTCGGTGTCTCCGGCGTGGGCGGCGGCTCGCGCACCGGGCCGGAATCCATCATGCGGTTCATGCGCCGCAAGGGAATCATGATCAACCGCGGTGCGCCCGCGGACATCCTGGACGACAAGCCGGCGGATGTCGCCGGACCCCGCCGCTGAGGCGGATCGGAGGGCCTATGACGACGAAATGGTCGCTGAGCGCGCTGGACCGGCTGGAAATCCAGGAGCTGTACGCCCGCTATTGCTGGGGCATCGACCTGGGTGACGCTGATCTGGCACTGTCCACCTTCGCCAAGGACGCCTGGTTCGATCACCTGTGGCAGGGACGGGTGCAGGGACACGAGGCCATCCGCAAGAACCTCGAGTCGCTGTGGTATGACCGGCAGAGCTGGTGGTACGGCCGCCAGCACATGATGAACCATTTCATCATGGACTCGCTGGAGGAGGAGGGTACGGCACGGGTGCGCTGCTTTTTCCAGATCCTGCAGTTCAATGTTGAATACCGGAACAACTTCGTATTCGGCATCGGCACGCGGGATGACACCCTGGCCCGGGTCGAT
>DAIDKA010000124.1 GCA_027451085.1 Gammaproteobacteria bacterium | reverse complement strand
CCGCGTCCATGCCATCCTGCAGGAGGTGGTGGCGGCGAATCTGCCGATGGCGCGCGCAAGGGCACCCTAGCGCTGCTTGAACTCCTCCGGCGTCAGCTGGTGCCGGCCCAGGAGCTTGTAGAAGTCGGTGCGGTTGCGCTTGGCCAGGCGCGCCGCCTGGCTGACATTGCCACCGGTGATCTGCAGGATCTGCGACAGGTAGCTGCGGGTGAACTCATCCCGCGCCTCGTCAAAGGAGGGCAGGTGGGCGGGGCCGCCACCCAGGGATTGCTGCACCAGTTCCACCGGGATGATGGGAGTCTGGGACAGGGCGACGTTCTGGCGCACCACGTTCTGCAGCTGGCGGATGTTGCCGGGCCAGTCGGCGGTGGCGAGCAGTTCCACGGCCTCGGGCGCGTAGATCTTGCGCTGCCCGTTCTCCTGGGTCATCTGTGCCAGGAAGTGCGCCACCAGCATCGGAATGTCCTCGCGGCGGCGGTTGAGCGGGGGCATTTCTATGTGGACCACGTTCAGGCGGTAGTACAGGTCCTCGCGGAACTGTCCGGCCTGCATGAGGGCGGGAAGGTCGCGGTGGGTGGCGGAGATCACTCGGACATTGATGCTGATGCCGGTGGTGCCGCCGACCGGGCGCACGATGTTCTCCTGCAGCACCCGCAGCAGTTTGACCTGCAGGCGCATGGGCATGTCGCCGAGCTCGTCGAGCATCAGCGTGCCGCCATCGGCGGCGCGGAACAGGCCCTGGTGCTGGCGCACTGCGCCGGTGAAGGAACCTTTCTCGTGCCCGAACAGCTCCGACTCCAGCAGGTCCTCGGCCATGGCGCTGCAGTTGACCGCGACGAACTCGCGGTTGCGGCGGGAGCTGGCGCGGTGGATGGCGCGCGCCAGCAGTTCCTTGCCGGTGCCGCTTTCGCCGGTGATCAGCACGCGCGCGTCGGTGCCGGCGACCATGTGCGCCTGCGCCAGCTTTTCCTCCATGACGGAGCTGCGGGTGATGATCTCGGCGCGCCAGTCTTCGTCCGAGGCGCCGAAGCCGGAGATGCGCAGTGCTTTCTGCACCTGGTCCAGCAGTTCCTGCTTTTCCACCGGCTTGGTGAGGAAGCCGAACGCGCCCATCTGCGTGGCCTGCACGGCGTCGGGAATGGTGCCATGTGCGGTCAGCATGATGGCCTTGAGACCGGGCCAGCGCATCTGCAGTTCCTTCAGGAGCGAGATGCCATCCATGGGCTCCATGCGCAGGTCGGTGATCACCAGGTCGGGACGGAAGCGGGTGGCCGCGGCCAGCGCCTGCGGGCCGCCTTCGACAGCCTCGACGTCGTAGCTTTCCGCGCGCAGGCGGATGGTCAGCAGCCGCAACAGCCCCGGGTCATCGTCCACGACGAGGATCTTGGCTTTGCGCTTGCTGTTGTTCACGGATCGAAACTCCTGCGGATTCAAGGGGCGGAACGGGCCGCGCCACGCTCTATGTCGGCAATGGCGTCAAGTTTTGCCTTGGCCTCTTCCAGGTCCTTGCGTAATTTCGCATTTTCGTCGAGTTCCTGCTGTAAACGTCGGCCATTGGCGACAGAATGTTCATGTTCGCTGCGGTCGGCCAGGTTCTGCGTCAGGCGCTCGTTGTCGGCATCCAGGGCCAGGGAATGTTCCACGTTCTGCAGCGCCACGATGGCGAGCGCCTGCTCGCCGGGACTCAGCGCCCGGCCCGGCAACGTGGCCAGTGGCTGCAGCAGCTGCTCAGCCCGGCCCGGGTTGACGCCCCGGTGTCCTGGCGTTGCGAGCATCAGGGCGTAGCGCAGCTGGTGACCCGGCGAGGGGCTGGCTTCATAGTCTCTCTGCGCCGCGGCCAGCAGTTCGGCCTGGTCCGCGGCTGGCGCCTGGAGCAGGCGCTGCAGCGCGGCCAGGTCTGCCGAGAGCGCGGTGGCCTGGATCACGGTCTGCTCGTCGGCGGGATTGCGGATCGGTCCGGTGTGAGTGTCCAGCACCGAGCACCCCGGCAGCATGGCCAGCAGCATCCCGCACAGTGCGGCACCGGCCGGGCGCAGGCGCGTGATGATGGATTCAGGCCGCATGCACCTGCTCCTTGCCCGCAGCCGCCGCGGCCTGCGACTGCTGCGGCGCCAGCGGCATGCTGATGCGGAAATGCGCCCCGGGGAACTGGCCGTCGATGATCGACACCATGCCGCCATGGGCCGTGACGAACTCCAGCACCACCGACAGGCCGATGCCCGTGCCCTTCAGGCTGCTGCCGCGGGCCGCGGTGCCGGTATAGAAGGCGTCGAATATATGGGCGCGCTCTTCCGGCGCGATACCGGGGCCGCAGTCGGCCACGTCCAGCAGCAGCTGCCCGTCCTCAGTGGCGGCGGACATGTAGATGGCGCCGCCCTTGGGGGAGTACTTGATGGCATTGGAAAGCAGGTTGTCCAGGATCAGGCGCATTTTTCCGCGGTCGGCCTTCAGGGTGATGTCATCGATCTTGACCTCCAGCCGCACGCGCTGGCTGAGCAGGGTGAGCTGCTGGTTCTCCAGTACCTGTTTGACCAGCGGGCGCAACCGGAATTCCGAGGTCTCCAGGCCCACGCTGCTGTTCTGCCAGGCGCTGAAGGACAGCAGGTTTTCAATCAGGCGCTGCAGCTTCAGGCCGTTTTCACGCAGGATGCCGGCGACCTCGCGCTGGTTGCCGTCCAGCTCCCCGACCGCGCCGTCGAGCAGCAGGTCAGTGCCCTCGCGGATGTTGGCGAGCGGCGTCTTCAGTTCGTGCGACATGTGCCGCAGGAAGCGGTTGCGGTCCTCGGTGTAGTCGAGCAGGCGCCGGCGCAGCCATTCCAGCTGTGCGCCCAGCCGGGCGATGTCGCTGGGGCCGCGCACGTTGATGGAGCGCGCGAGGTTGCCCTGGCCCAGTTCGCTGATGGCGCGATCGATGTGCCGCAGCGGCCGGCCGATGCCGAAGGCAAGCCCCAGGGCCGCCGCCAGCGCCAGCGGGATCAGCAGCGCGGTCTGCAGCAGCAGCCGGCGCTGGGAACGGCCGGTGCGGCCCTGGATCTGTGCCATGCGTGCATCGATCTCGGCGTTCGACAGGTCGGTGATGCGCAAGGCCAGGGCGGAGAGATCAGGGAACCGGGCAATGGCGGCGCCGATATCCCCGGACGAGGGGCTGGAGGCGAGAACCTGGGCGTCGATTTCGCCCTGCAGGGTCCGCATCTGTGCCAGCGCCTGGTGGGCGGCGGGTGACTCCAGTTGTGCGCTGAGCTGACGCAGTGCCGTGGTCAGACGGGCGTCATGTCCGCGGTAGGCGTCCAGCAGCTTCGGATCGTTGAGCACCTGGTACAGGCGGGCCGAACGTTCCTGCAGCAGGATCTCGGCGGTGAGGTCCTCGCTGGCGCGGGTGGCGCCGATACCGGCCACGGCAGCCTGGCGGCTGGCGTCGGTGAGCTGCTGGATCATGAAGGCGGCGTGCAGCACCGCAGACAGCAGCGGCACGGCGATCAGCGCCACGCCGAGCAGCATGAGGCCGCTCAGCGATTTGGGCCAGAAGGAACGCATCCTTAATATTCTACTTCCTGAAGACCCCGGGTGCGACCTGGGTACACCGTGTCATACTCACGCCTTACTTGCCTGCGTCTGCGCCTGCGGTCTGAAGGCCAGGCGCCAGCGCGGGAGACGGCGTGATGGCGACTGATCGTGAGGAATATGGCGCATTCGACGTGCTGCGATTCGTGCTTGCCGCGGCGGTGCTGCTGAATCATCTGGGGACCTTAGCCTGGGATCAGGCCGGGAACCTCGCGGTGCAGGTTTTTTTTGCCCTGAGTGGCTGGTTGATTGGTGGAATTGTGTTGCGTACGCCGATCTCGGGACTTGGGCGGTTTTACTACAACCGCTCCGCACGTATCTGGATTCCTTACTTCCTGGCGGTAACTGCGCTGTATCTGACTAGTTTCGTGTTTGAGCCGCACCGTTCACCACGATGGTCGCAGTTTCTGGTGTATGACCTGACCTTTACCCACGAGTGGTTTTCACTGAAGCCGAATGCATTGGCAGCGCTGGCGCAGATGCCATTGAAGGGCACGGGGAACCATTTCTGGAGTCTCGCGGTCGAGGAACAGTTCTATCTGGCCGCGCCGCTGTTGATCATCCTGGCGCCCTTTGGCCGGTCGGTGATCGCATGGGCCGGCATTGCGGCCTTGCTGTACCTGGCGAACACGCCGTATGGCGCCGTGGGTTTTGGCGTGCTGGCGGCGGTTGGCGCCGCCCGGCATCCCGGCTGGCACCGGCACTGGCCGGTGCGCGTGGCGCTGACGTTGTTGCTGGCGGGATCGGCACTGTTGATGTGGGTTTCCGCATGGTCGATGTGGGGTACCACTGCGTACTGGTACTGGTTCCTGGCGCCGGTCTTTGCTGTGGTACTGGTGTTGCTGCTGGCAGTACCGGTACCACGCGGCCCCCTGGCCCGATGGCTGGGCGGAGTGTCTTTTCCACTGTACCTGAATGCCTGGATCGGGATGTTTGCGGCCAACGCGGTACTGAAGCGTTTGTACCTTGAAGGCGCCTGGTATCGGTCATCGCTGGAGTTTGTCACTGCACTGGCGGGGGCGGCGGTCATCTATCAGCTGGTCGATGTGCAGGTGCAACGCCACCGGGACCGGTTCTACACCCCCGCCGTGGGCTGGGGCGCCTGCATTGCCGCTTATGCGCTGGTGGCGGGCGGA
Organism: Gammaproteobacteria bacterium; assembly: GCA_027451085.1. Lineage (GTDB taxonomy): Bacteria > Pseudomonadota > Gammaproteobacteria > Steroidobacterales > Steroidobacteraceae > DAIDKA01. Next base: position 1,330 of record DAIDKA010000124.1, on the reverse strand, counting down.
GTGGTGTTCTACCTGCTGGTATCTTCCGGACGGTGATGGGTCGGTGACCGGCCGGCCCGGCTTGCTGCTACCAGGGTTCCTGCAGCAGCTTGCGCTCCCAGGCCAGCGAGTTGCTCACGATGGTGTCCAGGTCGTCGAGCCTTGGCTGCCAGCCGGTGAGGTCGCGGATTCTCTGCGCCTTGGCCACCAGGGTGGAAGGATCGCCTGCACGGCGGGGCTCCTCCCGGATCACGAGCTTCCGGCCGGACACGCGCGCCACGCTGTCGAGCACCTCGCGCACGCTGTAGCCGTGGCCGTAACCGACGTTCATCACGGTGCTGGCGCCTCCGCGACGCAGGTGGTCGAGCGAGGCCAGATGGGCCGTGGCAAGGTCCTCCACGTGGATGTAGTCGCGCACGCCGGTGCCGTCCGGGGTCGGATAATCGGTGCCGAAGATGCACAGGTGGGGGCGTTTGCCGACCACATGCTCGCAGGCGACCTTGATCAGCAAGGTGGCGTTGGGGGTGGACTGCCCGATGCGCCCGCGGGTGTCGGAACCCGCCACGTTGAAATACCGCAGCGCGGCATAGCGCAGGTCGCTGGCCGCCGAGAGGTCCCTCAAGGTCCATTCCGACATCAGCTTGGAGGTGCCGTAGGGATTGATGGGGGCCGTGGGGGAGTTCTCGTCGCAGATCTCTGCGGTGGGCGTCCCGTATACTGCGGCGGTGGATGAGAACACAAAGTGCTTCACGCCGTGTTCCGCGCAGCTTTGCAGCAGGCTGCGCGTGGCGCAGGTGTTGTTGCCGTAGTACTTCAGCGGCTCGCGCACGGATTCGGGCACGATGGTATATGCCGCAAAATGCATCACGGTATCCACCGCGTGGCTGCGCAGCAGGTTGGACACGACCTCGCGGTCGCCGACGTTGCCGATCGTGAGCGGCGTGTCGCGCACGGCCTGGCGGAAGCCGCGTGAAAGATCGTCCAGCACGATGACCCGTTCACCACGCTCGCGCAGCTGCAGCACCACGTGGCTGCCGATATAGCCCGCTCCGCCCGTCACCAGAATCGATCCGCCAGCCATGTTGCTCCAAGCCCCTTCCATCGAGATGTCGCTTATTCTGCCATGAAATCCCACCGCTCCCCGGCTGCCGGCAAACGGCCTTTCGCAAGCCTTGGTCCCGAAATGGTGCTGGATGCGGCCGCATCGGTGGGCATTGAAGCCGATGGCCGGCTGCTGGCGCTGAATTCCTATGAAAACCGCGTGTACCAGCTGGGGACCCCTGGCGGGATGCTGGTGTTGAAGTTCTACCGCCCTGGCCGCTGGAGCGATGCGCAGATCCGGGAGGAGCAT
>DAIDKA010000123.1 GCA_027451085.1 Gammaproteobacteria bacterium | reverse complement strand
CCGGTCCGCGAGGTCATCAGCCTCATCCGTCAGGTCGCCGAGCACGACTCCACGGTGCTGATCCTGGGCGAATCCGGCACCGGCAAGGAAGTCTGCGCGCGCGCCATTCACGACCTCTCCCCGCGCCGCCAGCGTCCGTTCGTGGCCGTGAACTGCGGCGCCATCCCGGCGGAACTGCTGGAATCCGAACTCTTCGGCCACGAAAAGGGCGCGTTCACCGGCGCCGTGGCCAACCGCAAGGGCCGTTTCGAGATCGCCGAAGGCGGCACGCTGTTCCTCGATGAAATCGGTGACATGAGCCCGACCATGCAGGTCAAGCTGCTGCGCGTGCTGCAGGAACGCGTATTCGAGCGCGTTGGCAACCACCAGCAGGTGCGCTGCAATGTCCGCATCGTCGCCGCCACGCACCGCAACCTCGAGGCCTCCATCGGCCACGGCACGTTCCGCGAGGACCTGTTCCACCGCCTGAACGTGTTCCCGATCGAGATGCCCTCGCTGCGTTCGCGCATCGAGGACCTGCCGCTGCTGATCCGGGATTTCGTCGCCCATAACATCGCCGAAGGCCGCGGGCCGGTGCAGCTGTCCCCGCAGGCGCTCGCCGCCCTGTCCCTGCATCGCTGGCCGGGCAACGTCCGCGAACTGGGCAACCTCATCGAGCGGCTGTCGATCGTATGTGCGCGGCGCATCGCCGACGTCGGCGACCTGCCAGCCAAGTACCGTCCGCTCGACTGGAATGCCGTCACCGAGCCGCCGCAATTCACCGCGGCGGAACGGCTGCTGTCCGAACCGGATTTTCGTCCAGGCCTCGAGGCCATGCCGGAACTGCTGTCGCCGCAGGCGCTGCGCCACCCGGCGCTGGAACCAGCCGTGACCCAGGTGCCGGCGTCTGCCCGGACCGCCACAGCCATTGACGCCGCCTCCGCCATCGCGGCCGTTGTCACACCAGCAGGCCTCGACGTGCTGCCCTCGCAGGGCCTCGACCTGCGCACCCACCTCGCCGCGATCGAGAACACGCTGATCGAACAGGCGCTGCAACGGGCCAACGGCACGGTGGCCCACGCCGCCCGCCTGCTCGGACTGCGGCGCACCACCTTGGTGGAGAAGCTGCGCAAGCTCGGTCTGCTGAGCGCCGAGCTCGCGACGGAAGATTGACGGCCCGCGGCAGATTCCTGCCGCCGCACGGCCGGTTCGTGTGATGCCCTTCACACTCCGGGCCCGCAACCACCACCCGGCACGCCTCTTGCAACTGCACCCGGCAACAGTGTTCCGCGTACAGGTTGAACGGCAAGATGAGCGAATCAAAGATGACCTCTCACACGCTGCCGGCGCCGCAGCCGGTGGCCCACGCCCCCGCGTCGCAGCGCCTGCTGGAGCTCGCACGCCGCGTCGCCCAGGCTGACTGCACGGTGCTCGTGGTCGGTGAGTCAGGCACCGGCAAGGAGGTGCTCTCGCGCTACATCCACCGCAGCTCGGCGCGCGCCAGCGGGCCCTTCATCGCCGTGAATTGCGCGGCCATACCCGAAGCCATGCTGGAATCAATGTTGTTCGGCTACGAGCGCGGCGCCTTCACCGGCGCGCATGCGACGCACCCGGGCAAGTTCGAGCAGGCGCAGGGCGGCACGCTGCTGCTGGATGAAATCACGGAGATGCCGCTGGGCCTGCAGGCCAAGCTGCTGCGCGTGCTGCAGGAACGCGAGGTCGAGCGTCTGGGCGGGCGCACGCCGATCCCGCTCGATGTGCGGGTGCTGGCGACCACCAACCGCCGCCTGCAGGAGGAAGTCGCCGCGGGGCGCTTGCGCGAAGACCTCTACTACCGCCTCAACGTCTTCCCCCTGGCGATCAGCCCACTGCGCCAGCGGCGCGCCGACGTGCTGCCGGTGGCCATGCAGCTGCTGGCCGCACGCACACCGGCCGGCTCGACCATCCCGGCGCTGAGCGCAGAAGCCGCGCAGCTGCTGCTGACCTACAACTGGCCCGGCAACGTGCGTGAACTCGACAACCTGCTGCAGCGCGCGCTGATCCTGCTCAACGGTTCCGTGATCCGCGAAGAGCACATCCAGTTCGAGCTGGCCACCGACGGCACGCCAACCGGACCGAAAGTCGTGCCGCTGAAACATCCCGCCCCGGCGCTCTGCACGGTCGGAACCGATGCGTCGCAGGACCAGGGCGCCGATGCCTGGCCGGCGGGAACGCTCGCTGATTCCGTGGACCAGGCCGAACGCGACCGGCTGCTGGGTGCGCTGCGCAGTTGCTGCGGCACCCGCAATGACCTTGCCGCGCAGCTGGGGATCAGCCCCCGCACCCTGCGCTACAAGCTGGCCCGCCTGCGCGCCGCAGGCGTCGACGTCCCCGCGGCCTGAACCCAAGAGCACACCATGAGCAGCATGCAGATCGATCAGGTCCTGGCCCAGATTCGCAGCCTTGCCTCGCAGGCGGGCGCACCCGCCCCCGCGAGGATGGATGGCCCGGCGCAGATCATGGGCGCCGTGAACGGCGCCGCCGCCACGCAGCAGGCCGGCCCGACGGCGTTCGCGTCGCTGCTGAAGAGCGGCATCGACTCCGCCAACGCCTCCGAGGTGAAGGCCACCGACATGTCCGCCCGCTTCGAGCGCGGCGATCCGGGCGTGGACCTCGGACAGGTCATGCTCGAGGTCAACAAGGCGAACATCTCGCTGCACGCGGTGAACGAGGTCCGCAACCGCCTCGTCAGCGCGTACCAGGACATCATGAACATGCAGCTGTAAGGCGTCG
>DAIDKA010000122.1 GCA_027451085.1 Gammaproteobacteria bacterium | reverse complement strand
TCGGCCACCGGAATGAACTCGGCCGGGGACACCGATCCGAGCTGCGGGTCCTGCCAGCGGCACAGGGCCTCCACCGAAACCATGCGTCCGGAGCACAGCTCGATGATGGGCTGATAGACCAGCGAGAGCAGCTCGGTGCCCAGGGCCTTGCGCAAACCACTTTCCACGGTCACCTGGCGGGTCAGGCGCGTGCGCATGTCCTCGCTGAACAGCACCGCGCAGGCGCGGCCCGAACGCTTGGCCTCGTACATCGCCACGTCGGCGTTGCGCACCACGGCATCGCTGCTGTCGACGCCCTGCGCGCTGGTCACGATGCCGATGCTGGCCGTGGAATACACCTCGCGGCCATGCACGTTGTAGGTGCGCGACAGGCTCACCAGCAGCCGTTCGGCGATCTGCTGTGCCTGCTCCTCACTGATGTCGTTGATCAGCACCAGGAACTCATCCCCGCCGAAGCGTGCCACCAGACTTGCGCGGGGCGCTGCGAGGGAGCGGTCGATTTCGTACAACGACTCCTGCAGGCGTTGGGCGATCTCACGCAGCAGGCTGTCGCCGGCCTCGTGCCCCATGGCGTCGTTCACCAGCTTGAAGCGGTCGAAGTCCAGGAACAGCACCGCGTACCCGGCCTGGGCACCGTCGCGCACGCGGTCAACCGCGGCCTGCAGCTGCTCCAGGAACAGGGGTCGGTTGGCCAGTCCGGTCAGGCGGTCCCGCTGGGCCGCATCCAGCAGCTTGTTCTCCATGGCCTTGCGCTCGGAGATGTCCTGGATGATGATCCAGTTGCGGGTCACGCCATCCGCCTCCGTCATGCGCACCCCGGCGATCAGCACCTGGCAGCGGCTGCCATCCTTGCGCACATATTCCTTCTCGTACGGACCGAACCTGCCCCTATGAGGATCCGATGCGTACGCCTTCTCGAGCGTCAGGCGGTCGGCCTCGTGCAGTTCCGGTGGCGTCAGGTCCCAGAACGTCTTCTGCAGCAGTTCCTCGCGCGTGTAGCCGGTGCACTTGAGCAGCGCGTCATTGACCACGACGTACCGGTCCGACTGCATGTCGGTGCGGGCGATGCCCACCGGCGCCAGCTCGAACAGCGAGCGGAAGTCCAGCTCGCGGCTCGTGAGCGCGCGCTCGATCTCCTTGCGCTTACTGATGTCGACCTGGGTGCCCACCATGCGCGTCGGACGCCCCTGCGCGTCGCGTTCCACGACCTTGCCGCGCGTCTCCACCCAGACCCAGTGGCCATCGGCATGACGCATGCGCGCCTCGAGCACGACCATGTGGTTCTCATCGATCCGGCCACGCAACATGCTCTCGCGCACCCGGGGAACATCCTCCGGATGCATCAGCTGCTCCTCGACCCGCCGCGTGCTCATCGGATTGATGTCGGCGGGGTCATACCCGAGCATCGCAGCCCACTGGGCGTCGACCGTCGCCTGGCTGGGGCCGCCGCTCCCGGGATCGAAAAGCGTCTCCCAGGTGCCGACGCCCGTACCTTCGATCACGGTGGCCAGCCGCTGCTGGCTCGCAAGGGCCTCCCGAGCGGTGGCCTCGGAGCGGCGCGCCGCCGCCAGCATCCGCAGGCGCAGGCGGTGGTAGCCGATGCTCAGCAGCAAGATCATCAGCAGCGCGGGGACCAGCCCGAACAGCGCCCGCTGGCGTGCCTCGTGCAGGCGCTGGAAGTACACGTCGGAGCGGACATCGACACCGACCACGCCGAACTGGCGGCCGTTCGCATCGATCATGGGCGCGAAGCCGCTCACGAAGACACCCCACTTGTCGGGAAAGCGGCGCGTGTTGGTGCCGGGCACCCCGGGGTGCACACCATCGCCCAGCGCTCGCGCGAGGGAGGTATCGCTGGCGATGCCGTCAATCGGCTCCCACACACCGGATTGATCAAGAACACCATCGGCGTCCCGGGCGCCCGGATCGGCCGCATCCAGCACGAAATGCGCGCGACCCTTGATGTCCCCGGGGACCCGCACCATGGTGTAGATGAAGCGTACATCGGGCATGGCCTGGCGCAGGCGGCGCAGCGGCTCCACCGCCCGGGTGTATTGCGGGCCATTGAGCTGGGAGGGATCGCGGATGGCGTTGTGCAGTGCGGGATCGACCAGCCGGGCGCCCACGCGCGCGATGCCCACCAGGTAGCCCTGGTAGCTGTCGCGGATGCTGTTGCTGGCGGACAGCCACAATCCCAGCACGCCCGCGCCGACCACCAAAGCGGCCACCGCGGCGAACCCGATGGTTTCGATAAGCGCCCGGCGCCGGTCTGCCCGGGGTGCAGCCTGCTCGACGGTGCAGTTGCGAACGTCCATTGCGCGCGTATCAATGGCCTGGCAGTGGGCTTGACTGTTGAGGTTAGCGCCTGGCGCGAAGAATTGTCGGTTTAGCTTCAATAAGTGTGAAATACAGCAAATGTGTTACTTTCCCGCACCTGATGGCGATTGAAACCACGCAAATCCTCAAAGCGGCCTCAGCCCTTGGGGTCCTGGGGGGCGGTCCAGGCAGCGCGTACCAGCTGCTGGGGACGCTGAGCAACCCGGATCTGGAATTCGCCGATGTCTGCGGCCTGATAGAGCAGGACCCGGGGCTCACAGCGCGGGTGCTGCGCGTGGCGAACTCCGCTTTCTACGGCGTGCCCCGCGACGTGACCACCATCCACCGCGCCATCACGCTGCTGGGCGTGGATGCCGTGCGGGGTATCGCCGCCGCCGCCTGCCTCGACCGCGCCCTGCCAGGCAGCGGCGACCAGGGCGCGGTCGACACCAGGGCATTGGTTCAACACAGCCTGGCGGCCGCACTGGCGACGGAGGCACTTGCTCACGCGAAGCACCCGAAGCTGGTGCCCGAGGCCTTCATCGCTGCCCTGCTGCATGACCTGGGGGTGCTGGTGCAGGCCCGGCTGGACCCGCAAGGCGCCCGACGCCTGGCGCAGGCGCTGCACGATGACCCGTCCACCAGTCTGCGCGAGCTGGAATCCCGCTGCGTGGCAGTGAGCCACGAACACTGCGGCGGCGCGGTGTTCCAGCACTGGCAATTGCCGGCCGCGCTGACCGAAGCAGCGCGCCACCACCACCAGCCGTTGTCGGCGCCGCAGCCACACCGCATGCTCGCGGTGCTGGTGCACCTCGGCGTGCATACCGGGCTCATGGCCGGCTACGGCC
>DAIDKA010000121.1 GCA_027451085.1 Gammaproteobacteria bacterium | reverse complement strand
TGGAGTGGGACACGGCCGCGGGCCACGCGGTGCTCAGCGCCGCGGGCGGCCAGGTGCTCGCCCCGGGCGGGCAGCCGCTGCGCTACGGCAAGCCCGATTTCCGCAACACCTATTTCGTCGCCGCGGGGGCGTTCCCGCTCGTGCCGCTGGCGGCCTGACCCGATGAGCACTCAACCCCGCACGGCGCTCACGCCGCATCTGCGCCAACTCGAGTCCGAGTCGATCGGCATCATCCGCGAGGTCGCCGCGGAGTTCCGCAATCCGGTGATGCTGTACTCCATCGGCAAGGACTCCGGCGTGATGCTGCACCTGGCGATGAAGGCGTTCCATCCGTCGAAGCCGCCGTTCCCGCTGCTGCACATCGACACGCGCTGGAAGTTCCGCGCAATGATCGAGCACCGCGAGGCGGTGGTGGAACGCTACGGCTTCCGGCTGATCCGCCACACCAACCCGGACGGGCTCGCGCGCGGCATCAATCCCATCACCTCCGGCAGCCAGGTCCACACCCAGGTCATGAAGACCGAGGCGCTCAAGCAGGCCCTCGACCTGCATGGCTTCGACGCCGCCTTCGGCGGCGCGCGCCGCGACGAGGAGAAGAGCCGCGCCAAGGAGCGCATCTTCTCCGTGCGCTCCGCCGGCCACGCCTGGGACCCGCGCAACCAGCGCCCGGAGCTCTGGCGGCTCTACAACACCCGCATCGCCAAGGGCGAGACCGTGCGCGTGTTCCCGCTGTCGAACTGGACCGAGCTCGACATCTGGCTGTACACGCGCGCTGAAAACATCCCCGTGGTGCCGCTGTACTTCGCCGCACCGCGTCCGGTGGTGCGGCGCGGCGGCCAGCTGATCATGCGCGATGACGAGCGCATGCCGCTGCTGCCGGGGGAGCGTGAGGAGAGCCTGAGCATCCGCTTCCGCTCGCTGGGGTGCTACCCGCTGTCCGCAGCGGTGGAAAGCACCGCGGCCAGCCTCGATGACATCATCGAGGAGATGCTGACGACGCGGACCTCGGAACGCTCCGGCCGCCTGATCGACAGTGATGAAGCCGCCTCGATGGAGCGCAAGAAGCGCGAGGGATATTTCTGATGAGTCGGGATCTTATGCGCTTCCTGACCTGTGGTTCGGTGGACGACGGCAAATCCACGCTCATCGGCCGCCTGCTGTACGACAGCCAGCTGATCCTGGAGGACACGCTTGCGAGCCTGGTCCGTGACAGCCGCAAGCACGGCACCACGGGCGAGGACATCGATCTGGCGCTGCTGGTGGATGGCCTGGAGGCCGAACGGGAGCAGGGCATCACCATCGATGTCGCCTACCGTTTCTTCAGCACCCCGCGGCGCTCGTTCATCGTGGCCGACACTCCCGGACACGAGCAGTACACCCGCAACATGGCCACCGGCGCCTCCAACAGCGATGCCGCGGTGATCCTGATCGATGCGCGCAAGGGTGTGCTGACCCAGACCCGGCGCCACAGCTACATCTGCTCGCTGCTGGGGATCCGGCACGTCGTCGTGGCGGTGAACAAGATCGACCTGGTCGGATTTTCCGCGGAGCGTTTCCGCGAGATCGTCGAGCAGTACCAGGATTTCGCCCGGGCGCTGGGTTTTGCGTCGGTCACGCCCATTCCCGTGTCGGCGCGCTACGGCGACAACGTCACGCAGCGCTCGCAGCGCCTGCCCTGGTATCAGGGGCCGACGCTGCTGGCGTACCTGGAGGAACTGGATGCGGCGCGGGAGCTTGCGGACAAGCCGCTGCGCTTTCCGGTGCAGTGGGTGAACCGGCCGGACCTGGATTTCCGCGGCTTCTCGGGCCAGGTGGCCTCGGGTGTGGTGCGCGCGGGAGACCGCGTGGTCGTGGCCGCCTCGGGCAGGCAGTCGAGCATCAGGCGCATCGTCACGGCTGACGGCGACCTGCCGCAGGCGCAGGCCGGCGATGCGGTGACACTGGTGCTTGCGGATGAGATCGACGTGGCCCGCGGGGACGTGATCGCGCCGGCCGAAGCACGGCCCGAGGTGGTGGACCAGTTCGCCGCGCACCTGCTGTGGCTGTCGGAGGAGGCGATGCTGCCGGGTCGTTCCTATCTCATGCGCATCGGCACCAAGTTCCTGCCGGCCCGCGTCACCAGCCTCAGGCACAAGGTGGACGTGAATTCGCTGGAGCACATCGCCGGCCGCACGCTGGGCCTGAATGAAATCGGCGTGTGCAACATCGCAACCTCGCAGCCGGTGGCGTTCGACCCCTACACTGAAAACCGCGAGACCGGCGCCTTCATCCTGATCGACCGCATCACCAACGCCACGGCCGGTGCGGGCATGATCTCCTTCGGCCTGCGGCGCGCCACCAACGTGCACCGGCAGAGCCTGACGGTGGACCGGGCCGCCCGGCAGCACCGCAACGGCCACAAGCCGGTGATCCTGTGGTTCACCGGCCTGTCGGGCTCAGGCAAGTCGACGGTGGCGAACCTGGTGGAGCAGGAACTGCACGCCCAGGGCGCGCACACCTACCTGCTCGACGGTGACAACGTCCGCCATGGCCTCAACCGCGACCTGGGCTTTACAGACGCGGACCGTGTCGAAAACATCCGGCGCGTGGGGGAGGTGGCCAAGCTGTTCGTTGATGCCGGCATGATCGTGCTGTGCTCGTTCATTTCGCCGTTCCGGGCCGAGCGTCGTATGGTGCGCGAGCTGGTGGGCGAGGGGGAGTTCATCGAGGTCTTTGTGGATACGCCCATCGAGGAGTGCATGAAGCGCGATCCCAAGGGCCTGTATGCGCGCGCCAAGGAAGGCAGGATCAAGAACTTCACCGGTATTGATTCGCCCTACGAGGCGCCGGAAAACGCGGAACTTCGGATCGATACCTCGAAGATCGCGGTACAGCAGGCGGCGGAGCTGGTGCTGCGCGAGTTGCGCCGGCGCGAGGTCATCGTGGACCTGTCGTTCAGCTGGAGTTTATAGCGCAGGCCGCCTTATCGACGCCACTGCGCGGGCCGATGAAGGAATTGTTAGGCATCTTCTGAGACACGCTGCAGCGCAGGCGTCGTAAAATACCCCTCAGCATACGGGATAGAACGCCATCAAACGGGTATCGCAATGGGCACCAAATCGATTCTCTCAGGTCATGTCCGCTGGCTGCTGCTGGCAGCACTGTCTGCATTGCCGACGCTGCCGGCCCTGGCCACCCAGTATGAGCTGACCCCCGGATCGGAGGTCTTCGGCGAGGACATCCATATCAAGACGCATTACTCCGACACGCTGTCGGACATTGCGC
>DAIDKA010000120.1 GCA_027451085.1 Gammaproteobacteria bacterium | reverse complement strand
GTTTTTTCATCCCTGCAGGATAACCGAACCGGGCGCGCGTGGACGAACGACCCCAATTTATCTTCGCATCCGGGGCGCGACGAAGGGGAGGGCGACACGGGATAAGTTCAGGTCCCGAATCGTCAGCTGTGCAGGTCAGTCCACGGGCCTGTGTCGGCCGCCGGCGGACCTCGACCGCTGGTGGGCGGGCTTCGGCGACCCTGTGCTGAGCAGGATCGTGGACCAAGTGCTGATGCAGAATCTCGATCTGGCGGCGCCGCATGAGGCGCAGCAGCAGATCAGGCCTGCAGTCCGCGTGAGCGGTAGGCGCGGGGCGATAGCCCGGCGCGACGCGTGAAGAAGCGCGTGAAGTACGCCGCGTCATCGAATCCCAGCCCATATGCGATTTCGCCGACCGGCGTTGCGGTATAGATGAGCTGCCGTTTGGCCTCCAGCAGCAGGCGGGCGTGCAGCAGGTGCAGGGGCGGCTGCCCGGCGACGGCCAGGCAGGCATTGCGCAGGCGGGCTTCCGATATCCGCAGCGCCTGTGCGTACTGCGGGATCGATTGACCGGAGCGGAAGCCGGATTCGATCAGACCGCGGAAGCGTGTGATGAGCTGACGGTCGCGGGAGAGGGCGGCGTCCGCCGGCTTCAGCAGCGCCTGCGACAGCCGCAGCAGCTGGGTCAGCAGGACCGCCAGCCAGCCTTCGGCCGCCAGCGCGCCGCCTACGCGGGCAGTGCCCTGTTCGCGTGTCAGCGCGCGCGCCGCACGCAGCAGCGGTGCGGTGTCCGTGGACCGTGCAGGCAGCTCCATGGTGTGCGGGGCGCCGAAAAACCGCGCCACGGTGGGATCACGCCGGGCCATGATCGTGAGCAGTTCGTCGGCGAAGCTGATGACGAACCCCAGGGTGCCGGGCTCGAACTCAAAGCCATGCACGGCGCCGGCCGGCGCCACCACCGCTGCCGGGGGACGGAAATGCGTCACCGCGCCTTCGGCCAGGGCAATGCCGCGGCCCTTGGAGACCAGGAGCACCTGGTGCAGAGCCTGGTGCAGGTGGGGTTGGATCTTCCAGTGGTGCCCGGCACTGCGGGCCTCGATGGTCTCCACGTGCACGAAGCCGCCGGAGACCCCGCGGCGCGCTTCGCCGTACAGGAAGTAGTCCGGAATCCGCTGCCGTGCCTGGCGGGCCATGCTGCTCCGTGGGAAAAGTCCAAGTTTTGCAAATGTTAGTCCATCTGCAGCCGGCGCCGCCACGACACAATCGCGCCATGAACGTCTCTCATCGCACGCAGGTTGCCATCATCGGCGCGGGCCCGTCCGGCCTGCTGCTGGGACAGCTGCTGCACCGCTCGGGGATCGACGCCGTGATCCTGGAGCGCCAGACGGCCGAGCATGTGGGCAACCGCATTCGCGCCGGTGTGCTGGAGCAGGTGACCACGGAACTGGTGAATGAAGCCGGCGTGGGTGCCCGCATGTGCCGCGACGGGCTGGTGCACGATGGCTTCGAGCTGCTGATCGACGGAGTCCGCCACCGCATCGATCTGAAGGGACTCACGGGCCGCAGTGTCATGGTCTATGGCCAGACCGAGCTGACGCGCGATCTGATGCAGGCGCGCCAGGCGGCGGCGCTTTCTACGTACTACGAGGCCGGCGAGGTGGCGGTGCACGGCTACGATGGCGCGCGGCCCTGGGTCACCTTCAAACATGGTGGTGCGGAGCAGCGCATCGACTGCGACTTCATCGCCGGCTGCGACGGGTTCCACGGGGCCTGCCGCGCGAGCCTCCCTGCGGGCTCGTTCCAGGAGTTCGAGCGTGTGTATCCCTTTGGCTGGCTGGGGGTGATGTCGGATACACCGCCCGTCAATGACGAGCTGATCTACGCCAGCGGTCCGCGCGGCTTCGCGCTGTGCTCGATGCGCAGCCATGTCCGCAGCCGTTACTACGTGCAGGTGCCGAGCACGGACAAGGTCTCGCAGTGGAGCGACGAGGCCTTCTGGGACGAACTGCGCCTGCGCCTGGATGACAAGGCGCGCGCCACCCTCGTGACCGGCCCCTCGATCGAAAAGAGCATCGCGCCGCTGCGCAGCTTCGTGCTGGAGCCGCTGCGCTTCGGCCGGTTGTTCCTGGCTGGTGACGCCGGCCACATCGTGCCGCCGGCCGGGGCCAAGGGTCTGAACCTCGCCGCCACCGACGTCAAGCTGCTGGCCGAGGCCTTCATCGGCCACTACCGCGAGCGCAGCAACGCGGGTATCGACCACTACTCGGCACGCTGCCTGCGCCGCATCTGGCGCGCAGAGCGCTTTTCGTGGTGGTTCACCCGGCTGCTGCACCGCTTCCCGGACGACGGTCCCATCATCGAGCGGTTCAACCGGGCCGAACTCGACTACCTGTTGCACTCGCAGTCCGGACTGCGCACCATCGCTGAAAACTACGTCGGGCTGCCGCTGGATTTCGGCGATCAGGGCTGACACACAGTCATACACACACACACACAGGGCCGTCACGCCGGCTCCGCTGGGGGTTCTGATGATCCTTCGCAATCGTTTCGTCCATGGACTGGCGAGTGCTGCTGTGCTCGCCGCGCTGCATGCGTCGGCTGTCCGCGCCGCAGACTGCGGTGCGCTTGCGAACCTCGATCTGCCGCATGTGCAGATCGCTGCAGCGCAAGGCGTCGCCGCCGGCGCCTACAAGCCGCCTGCGGCCATGGGCATGGAGCCGGGCGCGCCCGCGTCCGTTTATGCCGGACTGCCGGCGTTCTGCCGCGTGACGGGTACGATCCGTCCGACCTCGGACTCGGACATCCGCTTCGAGGTCTGGCTGCCCGACGCGGCCAGCTGGAACGGCAAGTTCGTGGGCACCGGCAATGGCGTGTGGGCCGGCTCGGTGGTGCAGGCTTCCATGATCGAGCCGCTGATGAAGGGCTACGCCACCATGGCCACCGATGACGGCCACCAGGGCAGCCCGATGGATGGCAGCTTCGCGGCCGGCCACCCGCAAAAGCTCATCGACTTCGGCTATCGCGCGGTGCACGAGACCACGCTGGCCACCAAGGCGCTGATCGCGGCGGACTACAGCAGGCCTGCCAGCCGTTCGCTGTTCGTCAGCTGTTCCACCGGCGGCCGCCAGGGCCTGATGGAGGCTTACCGCTATCCGCGCGACTACGACGGCATTTCAGCCATGGCGCCTGCCAATCCCATGGTGGGATTGATGGTCTCCTCCCTCTGGACGGGCTACGTCACCATGCAGGACGAGGCGAGCAGGGTGCCGCCGCCCAAGTGGGCGCTGGTCCACAAGGCCGTGCTGCAGGCGTGTGATGCCGAGGACGGCGTGAAGGACGGCATCGTCTCGCACCTGGGCTGTGGCTTTGATCCGCAGGTATTGCTGTGCAAGTCCGGCGATGGACCGGACTGCCTGACGGCGCCGCAGGTTGCCGCCGTGCGCGCCATCTACGCCGGTGTACACAACCCGCGCACCGGGGCGCTGATCTATCCGGGTTTCGAGCGCGGCAGCGAGGGCATGCTGCCCATACTCACCATGGGCCGGACCCCCTTCCCGGTGGCCGAGTCGTACTTCCGGGACCTGGTGTTCAAGAATCCGAAATGGGACTTCAAGAGCTTCGACTATGACCAGGACGTGGCGCGCTCCCTGGCGGTGGGGCATGACGCGCTCGATGTGCCGCCCACGGGGCTCGATGCGTTCCTGTCCGGCAACCGCAAGCTGCTGTTGTCCCATGGCATGGCGGACGGATTGATTCCCACGCGCAGCACCGTGAACTTCTATGCCGCGCTGACGCAGCATGAAGGGCCGGAAAAGTCGAAGAATGCGCGCCTGTTCCTGGTGCCAGGCATGGGGCATTGTGGCGGCGGTGACGGTCCCTCGGTGATCGACATGATCTCGGCCATCGATGGCTGGGTGCAAAGTGGAGAGGCGCCGGGACGCATCATCGCCAGCAATCCGACTGGCAAGGTGGCGCGCAGCCGGCCGCTGTGTCCCTATCCGCAGGAAGCTGCCTACACCGGCACCGGCAGTACGGATGAGGCCAAGAACTTCCGGTGTGCGACACCGAAGTCCTGAGGGCTTGCCGCAGCACGCAAGGTGGCGGGGAGGCAGCGATGTCTGCTCTGCCACGCCGGATGGTTGGCGTGATTCAGCTGTGTCGCTGCGGCCGGTCGAACTCCGCCAGGATGGGCGAGGGCAGCAGCTTCAGCATCAGGTGCAGTGCCAGCGGTACGACCACGAGTTCGTCCACCAGCCCGACCAAGGGCAGGGCCAGGTTCACCGGGTCAAGGGCGTACCATAGCAGCAGGATGAGGACCGGGATGAGCCACAGCGGCCGTTGCTGGTGCCGCAGCGCAAACCACAGCAGCGGCAGGTCGCGCTTGGCCACCCGCCATAAATGTAATACGCGGAACATGGCTTCTCCTGTGCGGCGTTGACACGATACTGGAGGTGGACAGGCCGGGCTTCAAGGTGGAACTGGGGCGGGGGCGTGGGGTCCATTGCCGCCGTTCCGCGAGTGCAACTCATTGTATGAATTAATGATTCTGCCACCGGCGTGTTGCTGGTATCCACTTCGGGTTGCCAATCACCGGGAGGAGATACGATGAAATCCGCGCATTCGGTTGTCCCGATCCGGACTGTGTCCTCGGGCGGACTGGCGGGCAGTGCTGCCCTGACGGCGCCAGCAGGCCCTGATGACGCACAGTTGCTGCGCCTGGCGCAACGCGTCGGGCGGCGGCTTCTCGGGCAGGGCCGGGTGCTGGTGACAGCCGAGTCCTGCACCGGCGGCTGGGTTGCCTGTGCGCTGACCGATGTACCCGGCAGTTCGCGCTGGTTCGATGGCGGTCTCGTCACTTATTCCAATGCCGCCAAGATGCGCGACCTGGGCGTGCCGGCCGGCACGCTCAAGCGCTTTGGCGCGGTGAGCGAACAGACCGCCCGCGCCATGGCTCGTGGTGCGTTGCGGCGGACCGCTGCACCGGGCCGGGCCGGTGCCAAGGGTCACGACGGGGCGGACGTGGCGGTGACCATCACCGGCATTGCTGGTCCCGATGGCGGTACGGTGGCCAAGCCAGTGGGCACGGTGTGGTTCTGCACCGCGGTACGCCGGGGCCGCCGCATCATCCTGTCTTCATCGATCAAGCATTTCCGCGGCAATCGTGAGGCGGTGCGCCGCAAATCGGTGCGGCACGCGCTGCAGCTGGTGCTGCTTATACAGTAGTGGTCCGACTTGTACAGTGGTGGCGCAAGACCACTGCTGGATGAAAAAGAAATTCGCTTTTCTGCACAAAAACAGGCGTTTTAGCGCTTGATTGGCGCCCCGGGGGTGCCATAATCGACCCCCGTTCGGGTTAGTCCCCCGCCGTTTTATACAGTACTCAAGGAACCCCCATGGAAGAGAACCGCAAGAAGGCGCTTGCCGCCGCTCTGGGCCAGATCGAGAAGCAGTTCGGCAAGGGTTCGGTCATGCGTCTTGGCGATGCCCCGGCCTCCTGGGACGTCGAATCGGTTTCCACGGGCTCGCTGGGGCTGGACATCGCCCTGGGCATCGGTGGCCTGCCGCGGGGCCGCGTGGTCGAGATCTACGGGCCGGAGTCCTCGGGCAAGACCACCCTGACCCTGCAGGTGATCGCCGAGGTGCAGCGCGCTGGAGGTACCGCGGCGTTCGTCGATGCCGAGCATGCCCTGGACCCGTCCTATGCCGAAAAACTGGGTGTGAACATCAACGACCTCCTGGTCTCCCAGCCTGACACCGGCGAGCAGGCCCTGGAGATCACCGACATGCTGGTGCGCTCCAGCGCGGTGGACGTCGTGGTGGTGGACTCGGTGGCGGCCCTGACCCCGAAGGCTGAGATCGAGGGCGAGATGGGCGAGATGCAGGTGGGACTGCACGCACGGCTGATGTCCCAGGCGCTGCGCAAGCTCACGGGCAACATCAAGCGCTCCAACACCATCGTGATCTTCATCAACCAGATCCGCATGAAGATCGGCGTGATGTTCGGCAGCCCGGAGACCACCACGGGTGGCAACGCGCTGAAGTTCTATGCATCGGTGCGCCTGGACATCCGCCGCATCGGCGCAATCAAAAACGGCGAGGAGGTCGTGGGCAACATGACCCGTGTCAAGGTGGTCAAGAACAAGGTTGCCCCGCCGTTCCGCGAAGCCGAATTCGAGATCATGTACGGCGTTGGCATCAGCCGCGAAGGCGAGATCGTCGAGCTGGGCAGCCAGCAGGGGATCATCGAGAAATCCGGCGCCTGGTACAGCTACAAGGGCGAACGTATCGGCCAGGGCAAGGACAACGCCCGCAGCTTCCTGCTGCAGCACAAGGACATTGCGCGCGAGATCGAGGAGCAGGTGCGTCTGAAGCTGCTGCCGCCCAAGCAGCCGCGGGGGGATCAGGCCTCGGCCTCAGCCTCCGCCTGAATCGCCGGGCCGATGATGTCGTGACCATGGGCGCCATGTCCGTCATGCCGGCAGGCCCTGGCGTATGAGGCGCCGGCGCTGGGGTGGCCGACCCCAGAGAGACGTCGGGGAAGGTCGCCCGAAGGACGCTGAAGCCGCCCGCCTGGCGGCCCTGACCTTATTGGCCCGGCGGGACTTCGCCATCGGGGAACTCAGAACCCGGTTGGCACAGGACGGCTATCCCGCAGATTCGGTTGAACCAGTGATCGCCGACCTCCTGGACGCCCGTGCCCTGGATGACGCCCGCTTTGCGGCGTCCTACATCTCCTACCACGCCAGCCGGGGACAGGGGCCGCGCCGCATCGCCATGGACCTGGCGCAACGGGGTGTTGCAGAAGCCCTGATCGAGGCAGCGCTGACGGCAGGGCCGGACTGGAAGGCGCTGGCCCGGGAGGTCCGAGTGCGGCGTTTCGGTCCGGAAGCGCCGCAGGACTGGGCGCACAAGACCCGCCAAGCGCGATTTTTGCAGTACCGGGGCTTTTCGTCGGATCATATACAGTCCGCAATCGCTGACTTTGATCCGGAAGACCCATCTTGAGTAATGCACCGACCAGTCTGACGAACATCCGCCGCGCCTTCCTCCAGTATTTCCGCGACAACGGGCACACCGTGGTCGCCTCCAGCGCGCTGATTCCCGGCAACGACCCGACGCTGCTGTTCACCAATGCCGGCATGGTGCAGTTCAAGGACGTCTTCCTGGGGCAGGACAGGCGTGACTACGTGCGCGCTGTCAGCAGCCAGCGCTGCGTGCGCGCCGGCGGCAAGCACAACGACCTGGAGAACGTCGGTTACACGGCGCGGCATCTGACGTTCTTCGAGATGCTCGGCAACTTCTCCTTCGGTGACTACTTCAAGCGCGACGCCATCCGCTTCGCCTGGGGCTTCCTGACCCAGGTGCTGGGCCTTGAACCCGGGCGCCTGTGGGTCACGGTGTACCTGGACGACGATGAGGCCGCCGACATCTGGGTCAAGGACATCGGCGTGCCGGCCGACCGCGTCACCCGCCTGGGGGAGAAGTCCAATTTCTGGTCCATGGGTGACACCGGTCCCTGTGGCCCCTGCTCCGAAATCTTCTACGACCACGGCCCGCAGGTGGCGGGGGGGCCGCCAGGCTCCCCGGACGAGGACGGCGACCGTTATGTCGAAGTCTGGAACCTGGTGTTCATGCAGTTCGACCGTTCGGCGGACGGCAGGCTCACCCCGCTGCCCAAGCCGTCGGTGGATACCGGCATGGGCCTGGAGCGCATCTCCGCCGTGATGCAGAAGGTCCACTCGGTGTATGAGATCGACCTGTTCGCCACGCTGATCAAGGCCGCGGCGGCCATCACCGGCACGAAGGACATCAGCTCCAGCAGCCTGCGGGTGATCGCGGACCACATCCGGTCCTGTTCCTTTCTCATCGTCGATGGTGTTTCGCCGTCCAATGAAGGCCGGGGTTACGTACTTCGCCGCATCATCCGGCGTGCCATCCGCCACGGTTACAAGCTGGGAGTGCAGCAGCCGTTTTTCCACAGGCTGGTCGCCACGCTGGATGAACTGATGGGCGAGGCCTATCCGGAATTGCGCGCCGGACGCGCGCACGTGGAGAGGGTCCTGGCGCAGGAGGAAACGCGCTTTGCCGAGACCCTCAGCACGGGCATGGTCCTGCTGGAGCAGGCCATCGCGGGCCTCCGGGGCAGCAAGGTCATCGACGGGGCGACGGTGTTCAAGCTGTACGACACTTATGGCTTCCCGGTGGATCTGACGGCCGACATCGCGCGCGAGCGCGGGCTGTCCATCGACGAGGCGGGCTTTGAGACCGCGATGGAGGCGCAGCGTGAACGCGCGCGCGCCGCCAGCCGTTTCGGCGTCGATCTGCGTGGCGGCGCCACGATCGATTGCAGGACGGACTTCAAGGGCTACGAGACGTTGAACGGCGAAGGCCGGGTGGTGGCGCTGCTGAAGGATGGTGCCGCCGTGAACGAACTGCGCCAGGGCGAGAAGGGCGAGGTGGTGCTCGACGTCACGCCCTTCTATGCCGAATCCGGCGGCCAGGTGGGCGATACCGGCGAACTGTCAGGCCAGGCCGCGGACCAGGCGACACGCTTCATCGTGACTGATACGGTCAAGCGCGGCAAAGCCCACTCGCATGCGGGCAGCGTCGCCGAAGGCGTGATCCGCACCGGGGACACTCTGGGCGCGCACGTCGATGGCGCGCGCCGCAATGCCACGGCGCTGAACCATTCCGCCACCCACCTGCTGCATGCCGCCCTGCGCAAGGTCCTGGGCAGCCACGTGCAGCAGAAGGGCTCACTGGTCGCACCTGCGCGCCTGCGCTTCGACTTTTCGCACTTCCAGCCTGTGACGCACGAGGAGCTGACGCAGATCGAACGGCTGGTGAACGCGCAGATCCGCCGCAATGACGGCGCCGAGACCGCCGTCATGGACTACGACAAGGCGGTCGCCGCCGGCGCCATGGCGCTGTTCGGGGAGAAGTACGACAAGGACGTGCGCGTGCTGCGCCTGGGTGATTTCTCGATGGAGCTGTGTGGCGGCACCCACGTGCGCCGTGCCGGCGACATCGGCCTGTTCCGCATCGTCACCGAGGGCGGCGTGGCCGCAGGCGTGCGCCGCATCGAGGCGGTCACGGGTGAGAAAGCCATCGACTTCATGGAACATGATGACAACCTCATCCGCGAGGTTGCGGGGCTGCTGCGCGGCACGCGCGAGGACCTGTCCGACAAGGTCCGCGACACCCTCGAGCGCGTGAAGCAGATGGAGCGCGAGGTGCGTGCGCTCAAGGACAAGCTGGCCGCGGGCTCGGGACGCGACCTGGCGGCCGACGCGGTGGATGTCGGCGGGGTGAAGGTTCTGGCGGCACAGGTGGAGGGTGCCGATGCCGGTGCGCTGCGCAGTGCGGTGGATCAGCTCAAGGAGCGCCTGAAGTCCGCGGTCATCGTGCTGGCTTCGGTGGAGGGCCTCAAGGTGGTGCTGGTGGCTGGTGTCACGGCGGATCAGACATCGCGCATCAAAGCGGGTGAAGTCGTTGGCGCCGTGGCTGCGCAGGTCGGTGGTCGCGGCGGTGGTCGGCCGGATTTCGCACAGGCAGGTGGTACTGATGTCGCGGCACTACCTGCGGCGCTGGCGTCAGTTGCAGGGCTGGTGCGCGCGAAACTGGGAGCCTGATGCGTCCGGGGATTCTTAAGTTTTGCTTAGAATGCTGGAAATCACGGCAAAACTGTCGCCATCTGGATACGGGATTAACAACCCGAGCAGTATTTCAGGGTTGCGCTGATTGTTGAAACGCCTCCATCCTATAGTCTGAAGATGTGACCTGAGCCGACCCTGTAGCGGGACGGAAACCGCGGGGAAGCGGCTCAAGGATTGGAGGCAAGCATGTTGATCCTGACGCGTCGAGTGGGTGAGGCCGTGAAGATCGGCGAGGAAGTCACCGTGACCGTCCTGGGAGTCAAGGGCAACCAGATCCGCATAGGCATCAATGCCCCGAAGCATGTGGCGGTTCACCGGGAGGAAATCTTCGAGCGCATCCAGCGCGAGCACGATAACGGCGCCGAATACCACCCGGCCGATGCTCCTGCTCCAATCCTCGCCCGGCGGTACGCCTCCGTCTGACTTCGTTTGCGCTGATTCCCCCGACGGCCGGGTTGTCCATTCCCCGTGGGCGGCCCGGCCCTGTTTCCGGCCCCCTTGCCTTTACGCACCGCCCCCTCGCCAGTATGATGGCGGCCCACCCGTTATCCGGGCGGGCGCTCAACACATAACCTGTTGATGCGTGTGGAATTTCCGGTATCCGCGGAGAGTTGGCCGAGT
>DAIDKA010000119.1 GCA_027451085.1 Gammaproteobacteria bacterium | reverse complement strand
GGTCGGTGTAGACCACCGAGAATTCCATCAGGCCATCGGGATCGATGTCAGGCAGCAGTCCGGGCATGTTGAAGAGCTCTCCGTTGCCCCGTCGTGCCGGGAGCGGCCGATCCGGGGCTGGCCAGTGTACCCGGTCAGGTGCGCGCCTCCCAAGCCGTCCGCATCACCCGGTGCGGGCGGGCTGTCTTGCGGCGGGTCATCTGGCGCGCGAGGCGGGGCTGGTCCGCCGCCGCTCCGCCGCGCCGTCCAGTGACTTGAGGGCTGCAACCTCGTCCCGCAGCCGGTCCGCAATCTGTCCACAGACCAGGTCGCACAACTCGTAGACCGCCGCATCGGCGATCCGGTAGTAGGCGGCGGTGCCCTGGGCCTCACGCACCACGAAGCCGCGCCTCGCCAGCACGCCCAGGTGCTTGGAGACATTGGCCTGGCTGCAGGACAGGCGGGTCGTGAGGTCGTTGACGTTGCGCGCGCTGCCGCGCAGTTCGTTCAGTATCTTGAGCCGCAGCGGCTCCGACAGCGCCTGGAAGTAATCGGCAACATAGGCCAGGACCCGGTCATCGAGTTGTTTCACGTTGTGGCGGAGGATGTTGCTTGGACTGTGCACAGTATATCACTTCAGTGCTTGAATCATAAATAACTATAAAGTAATATAGAGATAGCATGAAGGAGTGACATGAGCATGTGCAGGCCGATTCCCTGTGTACTGTCCTTGCTGGTAGGCACCCTGGGCCCGGCGGCGGGCCTGGCCGCGGGTCTTCCTGCCACGGTTGTGGTCGGGGCCGGTGTCGACGGCGCGCGGCTGGTGGCGCAGGGCGAGGTCGTGGCAGTGCGCCAGGCCCAGCTGTCGGCGCAGGTGACGGGCCGCGTCACCGAAGTGCTGGTGCGCAGCGGCGAGGTGGTCCACCGCGGCGAGGTGCTGCTGCGCATCGACTCACCCGCCTCGCAGGCATCGGCCGCAGCTGAAACGGCCCAGGCGGGTGCGGCCGCAGCCCAGCTCGCCACTGCGCGGGCGGATTTCCAGAGGGCGCGGCAGCTGCATGACAAGGCCTATATCAGTGATGCCGCATTCGAACGCGCGCAGGCACGGCTGCAGGCGGTGGAGGCGCAAAGCACCGCGGCGGTTGCTCACGCGCACGCCGCGCGGGCGGTGGCCGGGTGGGCGGAACTGCGTGCGCCCTATGACGGCCGTGCCACCGTGGTCAAAGTGGCCGCCGGTGATCTGGCGTCGCCCGGGCAGGCGCTGGTCGATGTCTATGCGCCAGGGGCGATGCGCATCGTGGCCGACATCCCCGAGGATTCGGCTGGCGACCTCGCGGCAGAACTGCCGGTACAGATCAGCTACGACGGCGCCGGTTGTGCCGCGGCGGCCCGCGAGACGAGGTCGTGGGTGGCGGTGCCTGCCATAGATCCGCGCAGCCGCAGCGTCCAGGTCCGGGTGGAGATCGGAAGCGCCCCCGGCTGCATCCCAGGCACACTGGCACGGGTCAGCATGCCGCTACACGGCACGCAGGCGCTGCTGGTCGTGCCGGAGTCCGCCGTGGTCCGGCGGGGCGAACTGCAGGCTGTCTATGTGGTCGATGACCATGGCCGGCAGAGCCTGCGCCAGGTGCGGCTCGGTGAACCTCGTGGTGCCGACATCGAGGTTCTGGCCGGTCTCGAGCCCGGTGAGAAGGTGGTGCGGGACGCGGCCCGGCTGCGGCCTGGCCCGGCCGGAGCCGGCGCGCCGTGAGCCTCGTCGTACCGCAACCGCAGGCGGTGTCGCTCGGTCTCAGCGGCCGGATCGCGCGCGCTTTCCAGGACTCGCGGTTGACGCCGTTGCTGGCCCTGGTGGCGCTGCTGCTGGGTGTGTTCGCGGTCATCGTCACCCCGCGCGAAGAAGAGCCGCAGATCAACGTCACCATGGCCAATGTGCTGATCCCGTTTCCCGGTGCATCGGCCCGCGACGTCGAGCAGATGGTGGCGGGGCCGGCGGAGCAGGTGCTGGATCAGATGGCGGGGCTGGAGCACGTGACCTCGGTGTCACGGCCCGGCATGGCGGTGCTCACCGTCCAATTCAAAGTCGGGGTGCCGCGGACCGAGGCCCTGGTGCGCCTGCACGATACGCTGGATGACCACCGGGACTGGCTGCCTCCGGGCCTGGGTGTGGGAGCGCCCATCGTCAAACCCATGGGGATCGATGACGTTCCCACGCTTGCGGTGACGCTCTACGACCGCAGGCCCGATGGCAGTGCCTTCGACCTCGAGCGCGTGGCACACGCCATGGAGGCCGACCTCAAGCGCGTCCGGGGCACGCGCGAGGTGACCACGATCGGTGGCCCCGGCCGGGCCATCAACATCGACGTCGACCCTGCGGCGCTGCGGGCCTCCGGTGTGACGGTGCCGGAGCTGACGCAGGCGATCCGTTCCGCCAACGCCGGGATGCCGGTGGGAGACCTGGTTGCCGGCAACACCAGCGTGCAGCTCGATGCCGGTGAGTGGTTTCAGGATGCGGCGGATGTCGGCCGGTTGATCGTCGGCGTGCGTGACGGCCGCCCGGTCTACCTGCGTGACCTCGCCCGCATCACCGACGGGCCGCCGCGGCCCGTGCGCTATGGGTGGTATGGAACGTCCGGCAAGGATGCGACGGAGTATCCGGCGGTCACTCTCGCCATCACCAAGAAACCCGGTGAAAACGCGGTCGAGGTCGCGTCCCGCCTGCGTGAGCGGGTGGCCATCCTGCGCGGCACGCTGATTCCCCGCGGTGTCGGCGTTGCGATCACCCGAGACTATGGCCAGACCGCCAACGACAAGGCGGTGAAGCTGATCGAAAAGCTGATTTTTGCCACCACGACAGTCGTGGCGCTGGTATTCCTTGCCATGGGAAGGCGCGAGGCGCTGATCGTCGGGGGGGCCGTGGCGCTGACCCTCACGGCCACGCTTTTTGCTTCCTGGGCCTGGGGGTTCACCCTCAACCGGGTCAGCCTGTTCGCGCTCATATTTTCCATCGGCATACTGGTCGACGACGCCATCGTGGTGGTGGAGAACATCCACCGGCACCGCCAGCTTGAACCCGCCGTGCCGTTGCAGCAGCTCATTCCGCGCGCGGTGGACGAGGTGGGTGGACCCACCATCCTTGCGACCTTGACCGTCATTGCAGCGCTGCTGCCCATGGCCTTTGTCACCGGGCTGATGGGGCCCTACATGGGGCCCATCCCCATCAATGCCTCGATGGGCATGATGATTTCACTGGCAGTGGCCTTCGTGTTCACCCCATGGCTCGCTCTGCGGCTGTTCCGGCGCAGCGAAACAGCCGCTCATGCAGCGGCGCATGGCGCCGCTGCGGCGCGCCTGCTGCCCTGGGTCCACAGGTTCTACGGTCCGTTCCTCGATCCGCGCCGCGGGCGCGCCAACCGCAACCGCCTCTGGGTGGTGGTCGCCGGGCTGATCCTGCTGTCGCTCGGACTGCCGGTGCTGCGGCTGGTGGTGCTCAAGATGCTTCCCTTCGACAACAAGTCCGAGTTCCAGGTGGTGGTGGACATGCCCGCCGGCACGCCGCTGGAGCGTACGGCGGAGGTGCTGCACGCCCTGGGCACCGAACTGTCGCGGGTGCCCGAGGTCCATGACTACGAGGCGTATGCCGGCACCGCCTCGCCGATCAACTTCAACGGCCTGGTCCGCCAGTACTACCTGCGCCAGTCCGCTGAACTTGGCGACATCCAGGTCAATCTGGTGGATCGCCACCGTCGCAAAGACCAGAGTCACGTGATTGCCACGCGGGTGCGACCCGCACTGGATGCGGTTGCCGCCCGCTATGGCGCGGCGCTCAAGGTGGTGGAGGTGCCGCCCGGTCCGCCGGTCCTGGCCCCGATCGTGGCTGAGGTGTACGGTTCCGATGCCACCGGCAGGGCCCGCACGGCGTTGGCGGTGCGAGGCATCTTCAGCCGTACCGCCGGGGTGGTCGACATCGACTCAACCCTGGTCGCGCCGGCACCGCGTCAGGTGCTGACCGTCGATCGGGACGAGGCCGCGGGTCTCGGGGTGAGCGAAGGCGCAGTGGTGCAGCTCCTGCGGGCGGCACTGGCCGGAACGCAGGCGGGGTATCTCCATGACGGCAGCAAGTATCCGGTGCCGCTCACCCTGCGGCTGCCGGCCTCCACCCAGGGCACGCTGGCCGCTGTGTCGTCGCTGCGGGTGCGGGCCGCCGACGGCAACCTGGTCGCCGTCGGTTCGCTGCTGCGCGTGCAGGACACGTCGGTAGAGCAGCCGATCTACCACAAGGACCTGCTGCCGGTGACCTACGTGGTCGGCGACATGGCCGGCAGGATCGACAGCCCGCTGTATGGCATGTTCGCGATGCGCGCCGCCCTGCACCGGCTGCACGCGCCCGACGGCGCCGGCGTGGGCGAATACTTCATCAGCCAGCCCACGGACGCGTACCGGGGCTATGCCGTCAAATGGGATGGCGAGTGGCAGGTCACATACGAGACCTTCCGCGACATGGGTGCGGCCTATGCGGTGGGCCTGGTGCTCATCTACCTGCTGGTGGTCGCACAGTTCGGCTCCTACGGTCTGCCGCTCATCATCATGGCGCCCATTCCTCTGACCATCATCGGAGTCATGCCGGGCCACGCCTTGCTGGGAGCGCCGTTCACGGCCACCTCGATGATCGGCATGATCGCTCTGGCGGGCATCATCGTGCGCAACTCGATCCTGCTGGTGGATTTCATGCGCCTGCAGACCACCCGCGGGGTGTCGCTGCCCGAGGCGGTCATGAACGCCGTCGCCACGCGTGCCCAGCCCATCGTGCTCACCGCGCTGGCGGCAATGCTGGGAGCGCTTTTCATCCTGGACGATCCGATCTTCAACGGCCTGGCGATCTCGCTCATCTTCGGCATCCTGGTCGCCACCGCGCTGACGCTCGTCGTCATTCCACTGCTGTATTTCGTCGTCTACGGCGGCGACACCCCTTCCGTGTCCAATCAAGGAGCATCCACATGACATCCTGGCAACTCACCCGCGTGATCGCGGGCATCTTCGTCATCCTGTCCGTCGCTCTGGGGGCCACGGGCAGCCCGGTCTACGTGAGCGGTTACTTTCTGTGGTTCACGGTCTTCGTCGGCGCCAATCTGCTGCAGAGCGGACTTACACGCTGGTGCCTGATGGAGCGGATCGTGCGCGGCCTGGGGCTGCGCGCCGGGGCTTGAGCGCCTGGAGACTGACCATGCGCGCATACCAGCTTGGGCTGTTTGTCACAGCGTTGCTCGGGGCCTCGATCGCGTCTGCGGGCGAATCGCCGGTGCTCGCGGCCTGGCGCGGGGTTGTTGCACACAGCCCGGAGTACGCCGCTGCGCTTGCGCGCCGGGATGCCGGCCGCGCAACCGGTGAGACCGCCCGCGCACTGTGGATGCCGACGCTCAGTGCAGCTGGTGGCGTCGCGCTGAGCAGCCTCGACAGTGATACTGCCGGCGCGCAGTTCACCGCACCGGGCTTCGGTACCCGCGACGGGGTGGATTTCCGCACCAGCATCCACGGCGGCACCGCCACGGACTGGCAGTTGCTCGCGCAGCAGCCGCTTCTCGACGCAAGCCGTGTCGCCGACACCCAGGAAGCGCGTGCGCGCGCGCGGCTGGCCGATGCCCAGTTCCGCCAGAACGTCCAGATGCTCATGCTGCGCACCGCCGAGGCGTTTGCAACCGTGGTGCAGACCGGCGCGCGTTTCCACGCGGTGCAGCGGCTGCGGCAGGTCACGATCAGGGCGCAGGACATGGCGCGCGCACGCTTCGAGTCGGGTGACCTCCCGGTCACCGAATGGCGCGAGGCGCAGGCCGAGGCGGACCAGCTTGCGGTGCAGGAACTGGACGTGCAGCAGGCCTTCGCCGTGGCCAACGAGGCCTATTCGAACCTGACCGGACTGCCGCCACCGCCCGATCCGGCGGTGAACCTGGAACTGCCGGCGGCCGGCACGCAGCCGCCCATGTCATCGCCGACCGCGACCCTGGCGGCGGACCCCGGCACCCAGCTGTCCGGATGGTTGCAGCAGGCCCAGGATCACAGCCCGGTGCTGGCGTTGCAGACGGAGCAGCAGCGGATCGCCGAAGCGCAGCTGCGACGCTGGTCGCAACTCGACAGCGCCAAGTTGAGCCTGGTGGGACAGTACGGGCGCCAGTCCTTGAGCGGCAGCGGCTACTACGGCGACGCCAGCGCGACGCAGCGGGACGGCAGCATCGGCCTGCAGCTGACGGTGCCGATCTTCACCGGTGGACTGCGTACCGCCCAGCGTCATGCCGCAGAGGCGTCGGTGCGGGCGGCGGAGGCGGATCTGGCTGCCGCTCAACAGCAGGTTGACCTGCAGGTGCGTTCGGCCTGGCAGGCCGTGGGCACAGCGCGCGCGCGCGTCCAGGCGATGCTGCGGGCGCAGCAGTCGGCTGACACCCGCCTGGATGCGACGCGGACCGGACATGATGCCGGTGACCGCACAGTACTGGACCTGCTGGCGGCGGAGGGCTCCGCCCTGCAGGCGCGCGCGGGAACCATGCAGGCCCGCTGCGAGACCCTGCTGGCGTCGCTGCGGCTCGCGGCGGCCGCCGGCATCCTCGACGAGAGTTTCCTGGCCGATGACGGGGCCGGCGGCGGCTCCGGATGCGGGGTCTCCGCCGCACCCTGATCCACACCGGCAGGTTGAATTCACCCGGAGCCACACTTGCATGTCTCACATTGACATCATCAGCTGGGTGGCCGCGTTGCTCTGCGGCGGGTTGGTCGGGTTCTCGCTGGGCCTGATCGGCGGCGGTGGCTCGATACTGGCCGTGCCCTTGCTGCTGTACGTGGTTGGAATACGTGACGTCCATGTAGCCATCGGCACCGCCGCGCTGGCGGTGAGCGCCAGTGCGCTGGTCAGCCTCATCGGCCATGCCCGGCGTGGTATCGTCCTGTGGCCATGCGGGCTGGTCTATGCGGCCGCGGGGGTTGCGGGCGCGATGCTGGGCTCCCGTGTCGGCAAGGCCATCGATGGCGCAAGGCTGCTGGCGCTGTTCGCCGTGATCATGGCACTTGTCGGGGTCACGATGCTGCGTCCGCGCAGCGCGGTGGGGCAGGCCACGGTACGCATGAACGCCCGCATCGCGTGGCGGCTGCTCGCACTTGGGCTCCTGACGGGTTTTGTCTCAGGCCTGTTCGGCATCGGCGGCGGCTT
>DAIDKA010000118.1 GCA_027451085.1 Gammaproteobacteria bacterium | reverse complement strand
ACGACCTTCACCTCGATGGGCGGGTGCGCCGATAGAGCAGTCGCTGCGGCCGCCTGTACCGCGGCGGCCCACCCCGCCGCGATTGCGTGGCCAATCACCAGCACAGCGGCCGGCCAATGTGTCCGATCACGCCTGCGCACGTGCGCCTGCCCGTTCATTTTCAGCTCCTCCGTAATGAAACGCCGTCGACATCACCATGATGCAGCCCGGATGAGCGCCACGTTGCATGAGCCATGGGGCTTTGGCACAGTGGCCGGGTCGGTACCGCCCGCACCCTTCCGGGAGTGCTTCAGATGCGCAAACTCAAATCAGTGCTCCACACGGCAGGGATGTTCGCCCTGCTGCTGGCTCTCAGTGCCGGCGCGGCCGGTGGCGCGAGGCGCAAGGTCATCATTGACCAGGATGCCTATGGCCGCGCCGGCTCCGACGAACAGTCCATCCTCATGCTCCTGCAATCCCCGCAAGTCGAAGTCCTGGGCATCACGATCCCGACAGGGGACGGCTGGCGTGACGAGGAGGTGCGCGACACGCTGCGCATGCTGGAGATAGCCGGACGCACGGATATTCCGGTTTATGCCGGCGCCGTCATGCCGCTGGTGAACACTCCGGCGCGCATGCAGCGCTGGTCGGCCCAGTACGGCAAGCTCGTGTGGTACGGCCCCTGGCTCCAGAATCGCCCCGACCCCTACCTGGTGCCGCCTTCGCCGGCCGGTGAACCCGGGATCAAGGCGGCGCCCGGCACCGCCGCGGAGTTCATGGTGCGCATGGTGCACAAGTACCCGGGGCAGGTCACCATCATTGCCGCCGGGCCCTTCACCAACCTCGCGCTGGCGGCGCGGCTCGACGCGCAGTTCAGTTCCTTGGCCAGGGAGCTGGTGTTCATGGGCGGCAGCTTCAATCCGGTGCCCGCCGACAACAAGTTCTCTGCCGAATACGTCAATTCCCCACGGCTCGAGTTCAACATGCGTTTCGATCCGGAAGCCTCCTCGATCATGCTGCATGAGCCCTGGAAGCGCATCCTCGAGGTTCCCGTCGATCCAACGACACCCACCCTCTTTACTGCGCAGTTCATCCACGAGCTGAGCCAGG
This sequence comes from Gammaproteobacteria bacterium, assembly GCA_027451085.1. Classification (GTDB taxonomy): domain Bacteria; phylum Pseudomonadota; class Gammaproteobacteria; order Steroidobacterales; family Steroidobacteraceae; genus DAIDKA01. The sequence continues at coordinate 8,339 of DAIDKA010000118.1, read as the reverse complement.
GCAAGGCTCCGTTCGACGCCTACCTCGCCCGGTACGGTCAGGTCCTGCCCATGTGGGACGAGATGGCTGTGGCCGTCTGGCTGGATCCCTCGCTCATCACCCGCAGCCAGGTGCGAATGGTCGATACAGACACACAGTGGGGACCCGGTTATGGGGCCACGCTCAGCTGGAATCCGGACACCGCCCCCGGCATGGGGGAACAACCGGTGCAAGTGGTGTTCGCCGTGGACGTACCCCGTTTCGAGCGCACCGTGCTCGACCTGTTGAAAGCGCCATCGCCCTCCCGCTGACCAGCCCGCCGGGCGGGCACATGTCCTAAGCATCGCTCCCCTCCGGCAGCAGCAAGTTCTGCAGCAGCGCACACAGACCCCCGGTCGCTATGCCCGAGGACAGCGTGCTACGCAACAGGTACGGCAGGCCTGCCAGAAGGTCAGGTACGAAGGTGACACCCAGTCCCACGCCCAGCGAAACTGCCAGGATGATGCCGTTGCGCCGGGTCAGAGGCTCACCACCAAGGATGCGGATGCCCGAGGCGGCCACCATTCCGAACATGATCAGCGTCGCTCCGCCCAGCACCTCCGGCGGCATGGCACGAACCACTGCCCCCACTGCCGGAATCAGGCCCAGCAGCATCAGCATGCCGCCGATATACAGGCCGACATAGCGGCTGGCCACGCCGGTCAGCTGGATAACCCCGTTGTTCTGCGCAAAGGTGGTGGTCGGCAGCGCGTTGAGGCATGCGCCGATGGCCGAGCTGATGCCATCCGCCAGCAGACCGCCCCGCAATCTGCGCAGGTACAGCGGCCCCTCGATCGGCTGCCCGGTCAAAGCCGAGGTCGCCGTAAGGTCCCCCACAGACTCGATGGCCGACACCAGGTAGGTGAAGGCAAACGGCACCAGCGCTCCCCAGGCCATGCCGAAACCGAACCGGAACGGGTGCGGCAGCGACAGCAGCGGCAACGAACGCACGGCGGCGAAGTCCAGCCGGCCCAACAAGAAACCAGCCAGGTAGCCCGCTCCGATGCCAATCACCACTGACAACATACGCAGATGGACGATGCGGCTGCCACTGAACAGCAGCACCACGACGATCACCAACGCCGCCAGTCCCAGGTGCAGGGGGCTGCCGGGTTGTGACGCGCCCACGCCACCGGCGGCATTGGTCGCCGCGACTTGCAGCAGCGTCAGGCCGATGAGCGTCACCACGGTGCCGGTCACCAGCGGGGTGATCACCGTGCCGGCGTGCTGAATGACGCGGCTCAGCAACGCGACGACGAAAGCGCCGGCGAAGGATAGGCCGAATACGGTCGCCAGCGCCTCGTGAACCCCGCCACCCGCGGTCTTGACCGCATCAGCCGCGGCGAGAATGGGACCTATGAAGGTGAAACTGGTCCCCTGGATGCTCAGCAAGCCGGAGCCCACCGGGCCCAGCCGGCGGGTCTGCAGGATGGTGGCTGCGCCGGACACGAACAGCGACATGCTGACCAGGAAGGCCGAGTCCGCGCGCCCCAGCCTCAGGGCGTTCGCCACCACCAGCGGCGGAGTGATGATGCCGACGAACACCGCCAGGACGTGTTGGAGGGCCACCAGCAACGTGTCACGCAGCGGCGGACGATCCTCCAGGGCGCACAGCAGCTGCGGCGCCGTGGAACCGCGTTCCATCATCAGCTCCTGTCCTGTCCCTGAGAATGCAGGCAGAAGCGCCGCCCGCCCGGCCGCCGCCTGCCTGCGGCAAACCGATGCAAAAGACATGCTCACGGAAACACCGGACCTCGATCACCGCCTGACCGCACCAGGCACAGGCGACCGCCATGCCGGCCGCGGCCCCGCGCAGTCGAGGATTTCCGGCCCAGGCGTGCCGCGATCCGCGCTGCAGGCTGGCGGACATCGATCTCGCAGCGTGTGAAACCCGGGGACGCTTGCCCTCCGGCATTGCGCCCGCCGCCCCGCCGCCGCACCATGCGTGAACGGCATGCCCCGCTTTTGAGCGCCTTGCCCGCAATAGATGCGCGGCAGGTTGCCATCCGGATCCGTCAACCCGGCCTTGGCGCCTCTAGTGGGTGGCTTTCATGACGTACGGCTGCGTGCGGACTTCTCGAGCGAACTCAGCTGCTCCAGCACCAGTGCGATGAAGGCATCCAGCGTCGGTGGGAAAGTACGGCCACGGCGCACGTAGATCCCCAGCTCCGTGGTCACCGGCCCCGTGGCCTGCAGCGGTACATGCACCAGTTTGCGGGCAAGGAGCTCACGTTCCAGCCCGAGACGGGTCTGGAAGGAAATGGCCGGCAGCTTCAAAGTCAGGTTCTTCATCAGTTCCACGGAACCGGCCTCGGCCACCACAGTCATTTTGCCCGCGAAACGCGCCAGGTGAGGCGCCAGCACCGTGTGGATGGACAGGTCCGGCGCAGGCAGTATCACCGGGTGCACTGCACAGTCCGAAAATGACAGCTGTTTCTCCCGGGCCAGAGGATGATCAGGCTGCATGACCGCACCCAGCCGAAAACGCGCCAGCCCCATCTGCTGCAATTCCGGATGATGCCCGAGGGAAAACGCCAGCCCGACGTCTGCGGTGCCGTCGGCCACGATGTCAGGGATCAGGTTCGAGCCGATGGTCTTGACGATCAGCTTCACCCCGGGATAGCGGTGGATCATGGCCGCGAGCAGCGAAGGCAGCACGGTGGCGCTGAGCGACTCCACCGCCACGACACTCAACTCCCCCCGGCGCAGGCCGCGCAACGCGTCCAACTCATCCGTCGCCCGCTTCGCGTCCTGCAACACGGTGATGACATGACGCGCGAAAACCTCCCCGGCGGCAGTCAGCTTCATGCCGCTGGCGAAGCGCTCGAACAATGGAATGCCGACGTCCTTCTCGAACTGGAGCAGCTGCCGGTTGATCGCCGATGCGGCCACCTCGAGCCGGCGGGCGGCCTCCCGGATCGAGCCGTAACGTCGCACGGCGTCGAAGTACAGGATGGAGCGGTAACGAATGGGGGGTTTCACGGCAGCAGTGTAGCTGAACGCCGCTGCGGCATCGCCCGGCCCGCAATCAGGGGCCGCGTCGAAGCCGCCGCCGCGAAGGGACGCCTGCCTGAAAATGCGCCCCAGGGCATCCCGACGGCCGCTCCTCGCGCCCGCCTATGGGTTAAAATGAAGGGATGTCTCGTAAACTCTTTGTCACCTCCGCGCTGCCCTACGCCAACGGCCCGCTGCATATCGGGCACATCATGGAATACATCCAGGTGGACATCTGGGTGCGGTTCCAGCGCATGCTGGGTTCACAGGTGCACTTCGTCGGCGCGGATGACGCGCATGGGGCGCCCATCATGCTCAAGGCTGAAGCCGAAGGCATCACCCCGCAGGAACTGGTGCGCCGCATTGCCGCGGGCCGGCCCCAGTACCTCGACGGCTTTCACGTCAGCTTCGACCACTGGCACTCGACAGATTCGCCGGAAAACACCCTGCTGTCGCAGGACATCTACCGGCGCCTCAAGGTTGCGGGCCTGATCTACAGCAAGCCGGTGGAACAGTTCTACGACCCGGTGAAGAACATGTTCCTGGCTGACCGCTACATCAAGGGCGAGTGCCCGCACTGCCACGCCAAGGACCAGTACGCCGACGCCTGCGAGTCCTGCAGCACGGTCAACTCCCCCACCGAGCTCATCGACCCCAAGTCCACGCTCTCGGGCGTGACCCCGGTGCTCAGGTCCTCGGATCACCTTTTCTTCAGGCTGTCGGACCCGCGTTGCGTGGAATTTCTCAGGGGCTGGCTCAACGCTCCGGGGCACCTGCAGCCCGCCGTCGCCAACAAGGCCGGCGAATGGCTCACCGGCACCGGCGACGACAAACTGGGTGACTGGGACATCTCCCGCGATGCGCCCTACTTCGGCATTCCCATCCCCGACCAGCCCGGCAAGTTCTTCTATGTGTGGCTGGATGCCCCGGTGGGTTACCTGGCCTCGCTCAAGCACTACTTCGACAGCGGCAAGGCGCGCGCCAACGGTGAGACGCGCGGCTTCGAGGAGTTCCTGCAGGCAAAGGACACCGAACAGGTGCACTTTATCGGCAAGGACATCATCTACTTTCACACCCTGTTCTGGCCGGCCATGCTGAAATTCGCCGGCCTCCCGTACAAGGTGCCGGACAACATCCATGTGCACGGCTTCCTGACGGTGCTGGGCTCGAAGATGTCCAAATCCCGCGGCACCGGGATCGACCCTCTGCGCTACCTCTCCATCGGCATGAATGCGGAATGGCTGCGCTACTACATTGCCGCCAAGCTCAACAGCAACGTCGAGGACGTCGATTTCAACCCCGACGACTTCACCGCGCGAGTCAACAGCGACCTGGTGGGCAAGTACGTCAACATCGCCAGCCGCTGCGCCAACTTCATCACCCGTCAGTTCGGCGGCGAACTCGCGGACGTTGCCCGGGCCGACGCCGCAGGCCAGGCACTGCTCAAGGCTTTCACCGATACCGCCGCCATCCGTCAGGCCTACGAAGCACGTGACACCGGCGCCGCCCTGCGCCAGACCATGGCGCTGGCGGACATCGCCAACCGCTACGTCGCCGACAGGGCGCCGTGGGACATTTCCAAGGACACGGGCCGCAAGGCCGAACTGCAGCTGGTGTGCTCGGTGGCGTTGAACGCCTTCCGCTGGCTGACCGTGTTGCTGAAACCCGTGGTGCCGGCGCTGGCGCAGAGCGCGGAAAAGTTCCTGAACGTGCCGGCGCTCACCTGGCAGGATCTCGGCGCACCACTGCCCGCCGGCCACCGTATCAACAGCTACGAACATCTCATGACCCGCGCCGACCCGAGGCAGCTGGCACAGTTGTTCGACAGTGCCGGCGCCTGCGCTGTGCCAATCCCGGCCGACACCGCCAAGGACAAACCCGTGGACACACCTGCTGCTCCGGTGACCATTTCCATCGACGACTTCGCCAAGGTGGAACTGCGCATCGCGCGCATCACGAATGCCCAGGCGGTGGAAGGCTCCGACAAACTGTTGAAGCTCACGCTGGACCTGGGTGAACCCAGCCCGCGCACTGTGTTCTCCGGCATCAGGTCCGCCTATGACCCGGCGGCGCTGATCGGCCGGCTGACGGTGGTCGCCGCCAACCTGGCGCCACGCAAGATGCGCTTCGGCACCTCGGAAGGCATGGTGCTGGCCGCCAGTGACAAGGCCGCCGATCCGGGGGTGTTCCTCCTGTCTCCCGACTCGGGCGCCACCCCGGGCATGCGGGTGACCTGATCTCCACCGCAGCCCATCGACCGCACGGCGGGCCCCCATGACCTCCGCAGACGACATCGACGCCCTGCTGCCGCAGACGCAGTGCACGCGCTGCGGCTACCCGGGCTGCCGCCCCTATGCTGAGGCGATCGCCGCAGGCGTTGCCGAGATCAATCAGTGCCCACCGGGCGGTGCTGCGGGTATCGAAGCCCTTGCCCGGCTGACCGGCCGCGCGGTCCTGCCGCTCAATCCGCAGAACGGTGTCGAGACACCCGCCATGGTGGCTGTCATCGATCCCGTCACCTGCATCGGTTGCGCCAAGTGCCTCCCCTGTCCCGTCGATGCCATCGTCGGCCTGCGCCAGCACCTGCATACCGTCATCAGTTCGCACTGCAATGGCTGCGAGCTGTGCATCGCCCCCTGCCCGGTGGACTGCATCAGCCTGGTGCCGGCCGCTTCACTGGATGTGACTCCCCCAGGCCCCGATGAAAACCGCGCCCGGTTCGAGGCCCGCACTGCGCGCCTGCAGCGGCGCAGGCAGGAGCGCGAAGTACTGATCGCCGCGCGTAAACTCGCCGCCCGTCCACCCGCCGTTCAATGATCACCATGACTGGCACACGCAAAACCCGCGCCACGGACGGCTCACTGCTTTCGCCTCAGCGCTGCCGCGCAATTTTCAGCCGGCTGCGCGCGGCCAACCCGGCGCCGAAGTCCGACCTGAACTACTCCACGCCCTTCGAACTGCTGACGGCTGTGATGCTGTCCGCGCACACCACGGACAAGAGCGTCAACGGCGCCACGGCCAGACTGTTTCCCGCGGCGAATACGCCTGCGCAGATCGCCGCCCTCGGCGTCGAGGGTGTGAAGCCGTACCTCAAAACCATCGGCCTGTACAACGCGAAGGCCGCGAATCTCGTGGCCTTGTGCCGGCAGCTGGTGCAGCTGCATGGCGCAGAAGTCCCGAGGGACCGTGAGGCCCTGGAAGCCCTGCCCGGCGTGGGCCGCAAGACCGCCAACGTGGTGTTGAACATCGCCTTCGGCCACGAGACCATCGCGGTCGACACACATATCTTCCGGGTGGGCAACCGCACGGGTCTCGCCCCTGGCAAGACGCCGGCGAAGGTGGAGCAAGTCCTCAACGCCGTCACGCCCCGGGAGTTCCGCCGCCACGCGCATCACTGGCTGCTGCTGCATGGCCGCTACGTCTGCCAGGCGCGCATGCCGCGATGCCCCGAGTGCGTGATCCGCGATCTGTGCGACCATGAGCCAAAGACGCCGGCCAAGCAGGCAAGGCCTGCCAGGGTCACCGTCACCGCGCGGCGCGGGCCCGGCGCACGCTGAGGAAACACATGCCCTTTTTCGCCGACCAGAACCGTGATCAGCTGCGCCAGATGTACTGGTCCGCCTGGCGCAAGTATCGCGCACAGGAGCCCCTGACGCCGCTGGAAGGACAGCTTGCCGCCGTGATTGCCGAGCACGCCGAATACGTCGGTTGGCTGGAAACCGGACAGCAGGCCCTGCAGACCGACTTCACACCCGAGGGCGGCCGTGAAAATCCCTTCCTGCACCTGGGACTGCACCTCGCCATCCGCGAACAGGTCGCCACCAACCGCCCCAGCGGAATCGCCGCCGCGCACGCGCGCCTGACCCGGCGCTTCGGCAGCGCTCATGAAGCAGAACACACCATGCTGGAGCCGCTGGCCGAGACATTGTGGGAAGCGCAGCGCCTGGGCCGGCTGCCCGATGAGCAGGCCTACCTGGAGAAGATCCTGCAGCTGGCGGGAAAATGAAAAGGGGGCCTCACGGCCCCGCCTTCAGTGGGACTATATGGACGGCTTGCGCCGAACCCTACTTCTTCTTCGGCATGTACAGGTCTGTGAGCGTGCCGTCGTATGCCTCGGCTGCGAATGCAACCGTCTCGGACAGCGTCGGATGCGGGTGCACCGTCAGGCTGATGTCGGTGGCATCCGCGCCCATCTCGATGGCCACAGCCACCTCTGCGATCAGATCGCCCGCGTTCGGCCCCACGATGCCGCCACCCAGCACGCGATGCGTGGTCGGATCGAACAGCAGCTTGGTGAAGCCGTCGTCACGCCCCAACGACAATGAACGGCCGCTGGCCGCCCACGGGAACATGCCCTTCTCGAAGGCAATACCCCTGGCCTTGGCCTCGGTTTCCGTAAGCCCCACCCAGGCCACTTCCGGATCGGTGTAGGCCACCGACGGAATGACCCGCGCATCGAAGGCGCTCTTGTGGCCCGCGGCCACTTCGGCCGCGACCTTCGCTTCGTGCGTCGCCTTGTGCGCCAGCATGGGCTGGCCGACGATGTCGCCGATGGCAAAAATGTGCGGCACATTGGTGCGCTGCTGCTTGTCCACCGGGATGAAGCCGCGCTCGTTCACGCTGACACCGGCCTTGTCCGCGCCGATCAGGGCGCCATTGGGCTTGCGGCCCACGGCCACCAGCACCTGGTCATATACCTGCGGCTCGGGGGCCTTGTCGCCCGCGAAGCTCACCTTGATGCCGTCCTTGGTGGCCGTAACGCCCGTGACCTTCACGCCCAGCATGATGGCGTCGTACCGGGCACGCAGGCGCTTCTCCAGCGGCTTTACCAGGTCGGGGTCGGCGCCCGGCATGAGCTGCGGGGTCAGTTCGACCACGCTCACCTTGGTGCCCAGCGCGTCATATACGCAGGCCATCTCCAGGCCGATGATGCCACCGCCGACCACCAGCATGCGACCAGCGGCAGTGGGCAACTCCAGCGCGCCGGTAGAGTCGATGATCCGGGGGTCTTGCGGCCAGCCTGGCAGCTTCACGGCCTCGGAGCCCGCGGCAATGATGATCTGTTCAAAGCGGATGCGTTCAGTACCCTTGGTCCCGGTCACTTCGATGACGTTCGGGCTCACCAGCCGGCCCGTGCCGTAGACGGTCTCGACCTTGCGCTGCTTGGCCAGCATCGACAGGCCGCTGGTCAGGCGCTTGACGACACTGCTCTTCCACTCCCGCAGCTTGGCCAGGTCGATCTGCGGCTTGCCGAAGGTGATGCCGTGCGCGGCCATGTCTTCAGCTTCTTCGATCACCTTGGCGGCGTGCAGCAGTGCCTTGGAGGG
>DAIDKA010000117.1 GCA_027451085.1 Gammaproteobacteria bacterium | reverse complement strand
CACCGAAGCGTGTCACCACGCCGGCCTCCCCGGCCGGCACCATGACGATGCATGCCACCAGGATGGCGGCGACAAGGATCAGGCCGGCAATGCCGAACCGCAGGTACAGCGCGCGCTCTTCGTGGTGATGATCATGGTCGTGGTCATGATCGTCATGGTCCGGTGGTTGAGTCGAGTGCGAGTGGAACATTCAATCAATCCCTTGTTCGGTCAGCGCCGGCGACGGACTCGCAGACGATGGGCCCGCGCCAGACGCAGGCGTATTGGCCACGGCCCCGCTGGCGCCCGGCGCCGGGCGCAGATCGAGTATCGGCGCCTGGGCCGGACTCAACCGGTGATCGACGATGGTCAGCGCGACCGGTGAAAGCGCCTGGTCCAGGTCGCGGTACCAGCGTTCCAGCAGGAACGCGTGGCCACCCGTGCCGTAGGCGGCGCGGTCGGCCGCGAAGCGGATGTCGTCGGCATGTGCGGCTGACAGGGTTTCGGCCGCCGAGGCCTCCGCCGCCGTCGTCAGCAGGTGCGATTCCTGCTGCGCGGTGCCCATGACACGCTTGGCGCGGCCGAGTTCATTGGAAATGCTGGCGCTGGCGTTGATCTGCGCTGCCTGCACGGCATGGTAGGCTGAAGCGGCGCCGGCAGGCGGGTGGATCTCCTCGATCAGCACCGACACCACGTCGATGCCGGCGTGATAAGCGTCGAGGTCCGCCGCAAGCTCGCTGCGCAGCTTGTCGCCGATGGTCTCGCGCCGCGCACCAAGCACGGCCTCCAGCGTGCGGGAATTGAAGTAGCGCAGCACCAGCCGGCCGGCCGTCTCCCGCACCAGCTCCTGGGGCTGCGCCACGGTGTAGACAGAATCGAGCGCCTGCGTATCGGTCAGCCCCACCCGGTACAGCACGCTGATCTCGGTGCTCACCGTCTGGAAACCCTGCTGCCCGGTGCCGGCGCTGATGCTGGGTACCAGGTAATTCGCCTGCCCCGGATGTTCGCTTTCCCACAACCGGTTGAGCGCCAGTGGCGGCGGCGCCTCCGCGGCAACTACGGGCCCGCCCTCCTCAGCCTGGTCCACACCGATGGCCACTTCATGAATGGCGCCGTATTCCACGGGCCGCAGCCGCCCCAGCGGCCAGGGCAGCAGCACGTGCAGTCCCGGCCCGAGCACAGCCACGGGGGCGCCCAGGCGCTCGTAGACGCCGCGCTGACCGAGGTCGATCAGCTTCACGCCACTCAGCGCCCAGCAGAACAGCGCGGTGCCGATCAGCGCCGGCAGCACCGCCGCGCTCAGGAACGACAGCGCCCAGCTGCGCGCGAAGTCCAGCCCGAGACGAGTGCGCAGGAAGTTGCCGGGCGAACGCGGCCCACCGGTGACCAGACTGGCCAGCAGGCTGTGGCAGATGGCCGTCGCGGCATCGCGGGCTGGCTGCGGCAGGAACAGCCGCGCCAGCGCACGCACCGCCAGCTCCGATGCGACGGCAACGGGAACGCAGGTCAGCCCGGCCGCCACCCACACCAGCCACTCCAGGGTGTTCGCGCGCCCGAGTTCCAGGCACGCGGCAGCCGCCAGCAGCACGGTGGTGATCAGGAGGATGCGACGCAGGGCCGGCGCCTCCGGCAGCAGCGCCTCGGGAAACGCCGCGATGGTCCGCTCGGCGATCAGCGACACGAAGGCCAGGGCGAATACGAAGGACGCCACGTAGTTGGCGCTGACGATCGCGGACTTCGCGTGGAGGTTCGGCCACATCAGCGTGGCGGCAACCACGACCAGTGCCGCTCCGGCAGGAACGATCACCGCCTGGCCGACGCGAGCCATCCAGCCCGGATCAGCCGGGAAGGACCGCCAGCCAGGCAGCACCGGGGCAGGCTGCGTGGCCGAGCGGTGACGCGCGGCCACCATGGCAAACGACGCCGCCAGTGCCGTCACTGCCAGCAGCAGGGCCGACTCAGTGATTGCGCCGAGCCCGCCGGTGACCGCCTCGAACGCAAGTGCACCGACACCGGGAAGCCTGCTCCGGCTCAGCAGCGCCAGGCCGAGAAACACGGCGGACAGCAGCGCTGCCGCCGCGTACACGGACAGCAGCCGGCGTAACGTCCGGTAAGACCGCGGCGCGACCGCACTCGAACCGGCCCGCGGTCTGTCGGCTGGAACCACGTTGCCCTCGGTTTGCTGTTTGATAATCGATTATTGCACGATCGAGCTTTGCTGAGTGTACGATCACGCCACCGCTGATCTGCCGCTCTTTGCGCCCTTTTTAGTGATTCATGATCGACCCGCATGTTGGAACCGGCCCGCCTGCGAGGTACAGACCCGGCATGAAGGCGTGGGCCGCCCTTCTCGTGGCTTTGGTGGCCGCAGGATACGCATGGCAGTCGCACCGGGCCGCTGTCCGGCGTCTGCAGGCGCAGCTGCTGCAAGCCGCGCCGGACGCGGTCATCAGGCGGTCCGACCTGGTCAAAGCTGCCGTGACCGAAGCGACACCCTTGTATGCGCGGTACTGCGCGGCCTGCCATGGCGACCATATGCAGGGCAATACTGCGCTCGGTGCGCCGGATCTCACCGACAGCCACTGGCTGTACGGCAGCGGCAGCGTGTACGACATCGAGCGCACGGTGCTCTATGGCATCCGTTCCGGCAATCCCAGGGCCCGTAATGTCACTGACATGCCGGCGTTCGGACTCACTGGCATGCTCAAGCCGGGTGAGATACGCGAGTTGGTTGAATATCTGCTGATGCTGGACCACAGACCCTATGACGGGCAGGCCGCGCTCGCCGGCCGCGCCCTGTATTTGTCCAAGGGCAACTGCTTCGATTGTCATGGCACCGACGCCCTTGGCAACACCGACTACGGCGCGCCGGACCTCACGGCCGACGTCTGGAACAGCGGTGGTGATCCCGGCACCCTTTACCAATCCATCTATTCAGGACGGCACCGCGTGATGCCGGCCTGGAGAGGGACATTGACCCTGGAGCAGATCCGGGCGCTGTCTGTATACATATATGCCGTCAGCCACAGACTTACCCTCCACTAGGCGCCCCGGTCTGCAGGCGTTGCGGCGCCGGCTGGCACAGACGCCCGGGTCACTGGCCCTGCCCGCCGCCGCCGCGCTGGCGGGGCTGCTGCTCGCAGGCGTGGGGCTGGTGAGGCGGCCGCCGCCGCCCATCCAGAGCATCCCCCCCGGTTATGCGGCGCTGGTCAACGGCAAAAGCATTCTCATGAGCGACTACATGGCGCAGACCATGGAAGTCACGGGCGCGAGTTACGACGACGTCTCGCCCGCCGTCCGCGCCAAGGTACTGCGCGACATGATCAACGAGGAACTGCTGGTACAGCGGGGCGTGGTGCTCGACCTGCCGGAAACCACCACGGAGGTGCGCGACGTCATGGTGGCGGCCGTGAACACCCAGGTGGCCCAGCCGGTGCTGGCCGAACCAGTGTCCGACGAACAGCTCAAGGCCTGGTACACAGCGCACCGGAATGCATACACCACCGAAGGGGCCATGGACGTCACCGACCTGGTGCTGCATGTGGGCGGTTACGAAAATGCGAACCAGACCATCGCCCAGGCGGAAACCGATGCCTCGGAAGCGGCCTACCAGCTGCGCTCCGGCGCCGACCTCCGCTACATCATGGATCACTTCGGCTTCGTGGACTCGCATCGGACCAGCGGGCTCGAACTGGACTTCGGCGCGAAGATCCACCTCGGAGCTCAGCTCTTCAACCTGGCCAGCACGATGCAGGACGGCCAGGTGTCGGATCCCGTGACGGAGCCGGACGGCTTGCACGTCCTCATCATGAACCACCGCGACACTCCGCGCCCCGCCGCCTTTGACGCGGTGCGCAACAAGGTCTACCAGGACTACCGGGATGCCCGGCGCCAGCGCGCCGATCAACAGAACATCGCGCTGCTGCGCCGTGACGCCCGCATCCTGATCGCACCGGGTCTGCGCGAATGATCCGCCTCCTCGCCCTGTGCCTGCTGCTGGTTCCGCAGCTGAGCGTCGCGGCCGGGGCCGCCGGCGTATCCAGATGGACGATCACGCGCAACACCATCACGCTGCGCTACACCTTCCCCGAGGGCCTCGCGACGCGCCTGGCGCCGCCACGCAGTCCTGCCCCCCCCGTTGAAACCATCGCAGCCTATGTGCTCTCGCGGGCATCAGTCCGTCAGCAGGACACACCCTGTCCCGCGGTAGACCAGGGCTATGACCTGGGCAACGTCGACACGCTGTACGCCGGGCCGGGTTTGAAGAGCTTCGAGATCCTGTTCCGCTGCCCGCGCGACACCGGCGCGCTGGTGCTGCGCAACGCCGCATTTTTTGAACTGGCTGCCGCGCAGATCGGCATTGCCGACCTGCGCCTGAACGGCGGCGCCGTGGTGACCCGGGTGCTCACCGCCGGCGACACCGCGGTCCGCATCGACGCAGGCGGCACTCCCGCGCCGAGCGGAGCCGCGACCTACTGCTGGCTGGGAACCAGGCACGCGCTGGGAACACTGCTGTGCCTGTGCACGGCGCTGGGCCTGGTGCTGCTGGCGCGCGTACCACGCCGACTGGCGCTGGTGGCCGGCGGCCTGTGCGGCGGTTACCTGCTCGCAGGCCTCGCCGCGGGCATCGGCGGTCTGCTGCTGCAGCCGCAGGCGGCGCAGGTCTCGGCCGGCGTGCTGCTGGCTCTCATCGCCGCGCAGCTGGTCGCCCGCAACACCGCACGGCCTGCCATCGTGGCCGCCGGACTGGTCGCGGCAGTGGCCATTGCCACCGCAGCAGCCGTGCTCTTGCACCAGGGCAACGCCGCCCTCGCCCTCGTCGGCATCGGTGTCTTCGGCGTGGTGGTGATCACCCTGCCAGGGCACCGCACCACCCGCGATGCCGCACTGCTGATCCAGGCGGCACTGGCCGGACTGATCGACGGCTTTGCGCTGGCCACCCGGTTCGCGCCGTTGCGCATGGTGCACGCGCTTCATACGGGGCAGTTGCTCGCCTATGACACCGGCGCGCTGCTGGGCGTGCTGCTGATGTCAGGCATGGTGATCGCAGTGCGAGACCTGCTGCAACGTCATGCACCGCAGAAACACGCCGGGTTGTGCCGTGACCTGCTTGCGGCGCTGCTGGCAGGCGTCGGCGCTTACTCGATGCTGACCCTGTAGCAAACGTCATGAAACTGGCGCAAGCCCCGGTGCTGCTGGCCCTGACGCTGTCCGCCGCGCTTGCCTGCGCGAAACCACCGCAGCGGGTCATGTCGCTCAGTCTGTGCACCGACCAGCTGGTGCTGAACCTGCTGCCGCCGAGCCGGATCACATCGGTGACCTATCTGTCGCGTGACCGTGACCAGTCGTACCTGAATGCCATGGCCTGGCGCGTGGGCGTGAACCACGCAGACCCCGAGGAGGTCGTGCGCCAGCGCCCCGATCTGGTGATTGCAGGAACCTTCGCCAGGCCCGACACCCGCCGGTTGCTGAGGGCCGTCGGGGTTCCCGTGCTCGAACTGCCACCGCCGGACAGCTTCGATGACATCCGGCGGCAGATGCGCAAGCTGGGGCATGTCCTGGGTGTCGAGGCGCGGGCCGAGGAACTCGTGCGGCACATGGACGCAACCCTGGCCCGGTTGGCACAAGAGTCCCCGAAACGCCGCATCAGCATCGTCGGTTGGGACGGCGGCGGCAGCGTCCCTGGCAAAGGCACTCTTTTTGATGCCATCGTCACCGCAGCGGGGGCCGTGAACCTGGGCGCGCAACCCGGCGTCGACTCCACACGCTTCGACACCGAACAACTGCTGATGATCCATCCCGATCTGCTGGCCTATGGCGATGCCAGCATCACCCACCCGGCGCTTTACAACAGCCCGCTGCGCCATCCGCTGGTGCAGCGGCTCTATCGCGGACGCCAGGTGGCTTATCCCGAGCTGCTGTACAGCTGCGGCCTGCCGCAATCCGCCGACGCCGCCGCACAGTTGCGCCGGGTCATGCTGTCCGCCATGGCCGGGAGCTCACCGCCATGACCCTCAGACGCACCGGCGCACGCCGAAGCACCGCTGGTCTCACGGCCACGGTGCTGCTGATACTGGTAGCGCTGTCCGGACTGTCGTTGCTATGCGGCACGGTCTGGCTGCGCCCCGATGAGTTCGCCGGGAATGACCCGCTGGCGCAGGCGACGCGGCTTATCCTGCTGGACCTGCGCCTGCCGCGCCTGGTGCTGGCATTGCTGATCGGGGGCGCGCTGGGTCTGTCGGGGGCGGTGTTCCAGGGCCTGACGCGCAATCCGCTGGCGGATCCGGCACTGCTGGGCGTGTCCACGGGCGCGGCCTTCGGCGCAGTCATCTCGATCTACTTCGGGCTGGCCGGTCATTTCGTCCTGGCCACGCCACTGCTCGGCCTGGCGGGCGCGGCGCTCTCGACCCTGATCACATTCAGCATCGGCCGCGGCGGCACCGTGGCGCTGATACTCGCGGGCGCCGCGGTCTCGACGCTGATGGCCGCCCTGACCTCCCTGGCGTTGAACCTCGCGCCCAGTCCCTACGCAGCTTATGAAATCACCGCCTGGCTCATGGGCTCGCTCTCGGACAAGAGCTGGGCCCATGTGGAGATCGCAGGCCCGTTCATCCTGGCCGGCGGCGCGTTGCTGGCGCTGACCGGCCGGTCACTCGACGCGCTGTCGCTGGGTGAAGCGCAGGCGTCGAGCCTCGGCATCAATCTCATGCGGCTGAACATGCTGGCGTTCGCCGGTAGCGCCCTGTCAGTGGGAGCTGCAACCTCGGTCGCAGGCGCCGTCGGCTTCATCGGTCTGCTCGCCCCGCACCTGGTGCGCCCGTTCGTCGGATATCAGCCGGGACGGATCCTGCTGCCCGCCGCCCTGGTCGGTGCCGCGCTGCTGCTCGGCGCGGACATGGTCACGCGCCTGATCCACATCGGGGCAGAGATCAAGCTCGGGGTCGTCACCGCACTGCTCGGCACACCGTTGTTTTTCTGGCTGGTGGTGCGCCTGCGCCGGAGCATACCGTGATACTGCTTGCGGCGACGAATGTCACCGTCCGCCGCAACGAGCGGGTGCTTCTCGACGGACTGTCCTTCGAGGCGCAGGCCGGCAACCTGATCGCGGTCGTCGGCGCCAATGGCGCCGGAAAATCCACCCTGCTGTCGGTCGTGGCAGGCATCGGCAGACCCTCCTGCGGACAGGTCACCCTGAACGGCACACCACTGCAGATGCTGGGCGGCGTGGGTCTCGCGCGCCGCCGGGCCTACCTGCCGCAGAACCCGCGCTGCGAATGGCCGATCCCGGTCGAGCGCCTGGTGGCATTGGGGCTGACCCCGGTGCTGCCGGCCTTTGGTGATCTGCCCGACTCGTTGCAGCCCAGGATCGATGCGGCCCTGTCGGCCTGCGACCTGCTGTCGTTGCGCAGCCAGGCCGCCACCACGCTGTCCGGGGGTGAACTGGCGCGTGCGATGCTGGCGCGGGCGCTGGTTGGTGAACCTGAAGTCCTCATCGTCGATGAACCCACCGCGGGCCTCGACCCCCGGCACACGCTCGAGGCCATGTCACGCCTGCGGGCAGTGGCGGACAACGGCAAACTGGTGATCGCAGCGATTCACGACCTGACCCTGGCCGCCCGGTACGCCACCCGTGTGCTGGCGCTGCAGGCCGGCCGGATGGCGGCTTACGGCACTGTAGCGGACGTGCTGACCGCAGGACTGGTGCGCACCCTGTTCGAAGTGGAGGCCAGCGTGGTCACAACGCCCCGCGGCGCCTTCGTGGACTATGTCATCCGCGAGGCGTCAGACCGGCGGTGACGCCACCATCCCGCCACGCGCATCCACACGGACCGGCCGAACTGCGTGGTGAATATTCTATCGGGGCTGGTCGGCGGCGACGTCGTGCGGGGAATGCGGCTGCACGTCCAGGATGACTGTGGCGCGAATCCGGCCGAACCCGGCAAGCAGCTCTGAGGGCCATTCGAGCCTGAAGTTCGCCCGGGAAAACAGGCTCACATGCACCTCGGTGGTGCCGCCTTCCACGTGCAGTTGGTCCAGGAACAACTGCGTACGGCGCAAGTGCGACAAAACCTCCAGCAGCACGCTCTCGACCGAGAGCTGCCTCGAGGACAGTTGCGGCTCGTCCATCAGCCGCCCCACCCAGTAGCTCTCACGGAAAACGCCATCGAGTTCACCGCCCTCCGGGTCGCGGCGCGGGTCGCCGGCCTTCCACGTATGCTGGGGCGCGAGAGCGAGCGCCTCCGTTATTCTGCGCGGATCGATCGTCGGATGGCGGACACGCAGGGATATCGTGAACTCATAATCGTTCATGGCGATCGCCCTCAGGCATCACGTTGATAGAGCACCTTGATCCGGTAGAAGACATGCAGCCTGCACGGCTGGCGTAAGGCCTGATCACTGGCACGCGCCCCGGAACACTCGAGTTCCCCCTCCGCGTCCGGGTTCCCCTGGCTTATCGCCGCCCTCACGGCATCGGCAAGATCAAAGCTTCCATCGCAATCCGCATAAGGACACGGAAATTCAAAGAAGGCCCGCGCGGGCGGATACAGCTCGTGGGTCTGCAATGCAGGTGGGCGCGGGCCGCCTCCGAAGTGCAGGTCCAGCCGCAACCGCTCCACGCCGGGGTGGGCCACACGCAGTGCAACCGCCGCCGCCCTGTCACGGCGTCGCCGTTCCAGGCGCTCCTGTCGCCCATTGGCAGGCCTGCCGGCCAGCGGTCTCACTTGCCGTTCCCGAACGATGCCTGCTGAGACCCGGCCGGAGCATCGGTGGCTTCGATCTTGTCCTCACCCGGTCGAGTGGAGCGGCGCTGCTGCTTCTCCTGCTGACGGGCTTTTCGAGCGAGCTCTTTCTGCTTACGCGCCTGGTGATAATTCGGTTTGGGCATCTGTATTCCGTGCTATCTGGAAGCCCGGCGATCCCCGCCGGACACCCGGGAAAGCGCTCCTGAGCGCGTCGCCTCAGTAGCGACGTGACCCGCCGCCACCAGTGCGCGATTCACGCGACTGTGCTTCATTCACGCGCAACGCGCGGCCTTCAAAGTCCTTGCCGTTCAGCGCCTGGATGGCGCGCGCGGCATCCGAGTTCGACATCTCGATGAAGCCGAAGCCCCGCGGCTGACCTGAGTCCCGGTCACTGACGAGCGACAGCGTCTCGACTGTTCCATGGGGGGTAAACAGGGCGCGCACCGATTCTTCGGTGGCGCTGAAGGGAAGATTTCCAACGTAGAGCTTGGTCATGTATTGAATACTCACGAAATCAAAATGGACGGGTGCTGGCAGGAAGGCCCCTGCCTCCTGGTTCGACAAACTTGCGGAATGGCAACGTTGGCCGAAACGGCGCGCCGGGGCGGCGCTCATGGGCCAGGCAGACAAGGCGGAAGATTATGAGCCTGCGGGTACCCTACACCCGTATCGGTCACATTGCTTGACTTTCGACGCGCGCCATTCAAAGAGCTTGGCGGTACCCGATTGCGCAACACCGCACCCTCCCGTGCTGTATGGTGTGTTGGATACAACACCTCACCCCCAAGTCGCGCCCAAGGTGCGGGCCGGAGCGCTGCAATGTCAAAAAGCCTGCTTGAGGCGTTCGCGCAATTTGGCGCCACGCCCAGGAATCGCCTGCGCAGCCGTTCTGCCATAGCCAGTGACGGCACTCTCGTGCTCAGCTGTGCGACCGCGCGCTTCCAGCGTCCGGGTCCCGGCGTGCTGCGTTATGAGGACACACTGTCGCGCGACCCCACTGATGGGCAGGTCACCGTGCTGCTGGGCGAGCACCTGACATTGGCACGCGACGGCAAGCTGCCTGTCCGGATGATCGTCATAGCGGAATCGGGAACGGGCCGGACGCGCCGCAACATCTACGGACGTCCTGATCTGGTGGGAGAACTGACCGAATTCGATGGAGATCACTTCATCGTCGACTTCAAGCGCGCGATGGCCGACCCCGAACCGCCCGACGGCCATCGCAGGCGTCGCAGCTAGAGCAGCGCACCGCGGGTGGCGGCGGGCAATCTTGGTTTCGCATTCTACGGAGAATTTTATGGCGCTCGACCCCTGGATGGACCGCCGGTATCGTGAACTGGCGATGTCAACCGGCAATTGGATGAAGGAACATCGAGAGCGCATCGCTCTGGAGGAGAGCCAGCGGCTCGAACGCAAACAGCACGAGCTGCTCGAACAGGCCTCCGAGCACAACTCACCCACCGAACGCATCCGTATCTGGGAGCGGCGACATGCGCTGACACTGCCCCGTGACCCCAATCATCCGGTACTGGTCATTGTCGCCGACGCCACCCACCTGACAGTGGACCAGGTGCAGGAGGAACAGCAGCGACGCCTGGGGGCTGTCAAGACAGCAGCGATCACGCCCACCCCCGGCTGAACCGGAGGCTGAGGATGGGATCAGTGCAGACCGATCCGCTACCGTCACGTTGGATAACTTGATATCGAGCCGGCTTTTGTTGCGCTGCGCTCGAGCAGCCCGGTGAATTCTCCAGCGTTCACCGGTCGGGTGAAGTAGTAGCCCTGGCCTTCGCGACAGCCCAGCTTGCGCAGCGACGCGATCTGCTCCAGCGTCTCCACACCCTCC
>DAIDKA010000116.1 GCA_027451085.1 Gammaproteobacteria bacterium | reverse complement strand
CCACTTGCATGTCGTTCTGCAGGTTGATGATCGCCGCCAGGCCGTCACGTACCACCGGGTGATCGTCGGCCAGGATGACGCGGATTGTGCCGCTGCCGTCGGATCCGCCGCCCATGATCTTCAAGCGTTACTCGGGTCCATCCCTGGACCCTCGCCCTTAGGGGCCGCCGGCTCCGCCGGCGTTAATGGCCGCTGTCCTGCGGCCGTTTTGCGCGGCAGGCGTACGCTGATCCGCGTGCCGGCGCCTGCGCGGCTGTCGATGCGCCACTCGCCACCGATGGCGTTGGCGCGCTCGCGCATGTTGGTGAGGCCGAAGCCCTGGCGCGCGCAGCGGCCGGGGGAGTCGTCCATGCCCGCGCCGTCGTCCTCGACGCGCAGCAGCCAGTGCGCCGGCTCCCGCCTCAGCTGGATGCTCACCTGGCGCGGCTGGCCATGCCGCACGGCGTTGCTGACGGCCTCCTGGGCGATGCGCAGCAACGCGTGTTCGTGTTCCGGCGCCACCCCGGTGGTCTCATCCTCGCCCTCGAAGCGACAGCTCACCCGGCCCGGCACCGATGAACGCTCAGCCAGCTGCGCCAGGGCGTGTGGCAGGCCGCCGCGTGCCGGGTCGGGCCGCAGCGCCATGACAGAGCGGCGCGCTTCGGCCAGCCCCTCGCGGGCAAGGTCGCGGATGCGCCGGGCAATGTCCTCTCCGGGGCCTACGCCACGTTCCTCCGCCGCCGACAGCTGCATCAATATGCCGGTGAAGGACTGTGCCAGGCCGTCGTGGATCTCGCGGCCGATGCGGTTGCGCTCCCCCAGGATCGCGGCCTCCTTTGAAGAGTACACGAGGTGCATCATCTCGATGGCCAGGGTCGCCTGCTGCGCCAGCGCCACCAGCAGTTCACTGTTGCACAGCGCGGCGGCATCGGCGCGGCGGAAACACAGCATGATGAAACCGACATTGCGTTCGCCGAACACCAACGGGAAAACCACCATGCCGGCGTGGCCCTCGCTGCGGTGGTACTCCTGCATGCCAGGCCAGCTGTCCTCGTTGCGGCATTCGCCCATGCTGCAGTAGCGGGGCCCGTCGGCGCTGCTCAGTTCATCGGCCAGCGCGGAATCGGCCGGCACGCTGGCTGCAAACGGCGGTTCCGCCAGCTCGCCGTTGCGCACGTGCGCGGCCACCAGCCAGCGGTCGGGCTTGCGGATGATCACGGCGCCGGAGGGCGCATCGAACTGGCGCGTGGCCTCCAGCAGCAGGTGGCCCAGGAAGGCCTTCATGTCCGGTTCACGCGCAAGGCGTTCGAGGTTGCTGCGGATCACGGCATTGGCGCGCGCCAGTTCCCACATCCGCTGTTCGGCGGCGCGTTCGCGCTCGTGGCGCACGGCGCTGATCAGCCGCTCACGGTGCAGGGCGGCGCCGATCACGCCGGCGGCGGTTTCCAATGCTGACAGTTCCGCAGGCTCGATGGCGCGGCTCTGGCGGGTGTTGTCGAAGCCCACCACGCCGCTGAATTCACCGTCCACCATGATGGGAATCAGGGCCTTGGTGCGGGTGCCCTCGCCGTCGAAGTTCGAACCGGGCCGGCCCTGGGGGCCTTCCGGGATGAGGGACAGGCTCTGGCCGGCGCGCAGCAGGCAGCAGGCGCTTTGCTTCGCGCTTTCCGGGCAGCGCTCCTTGGACGGATCACCCAGGTAGGGCGTCACACCCTCGGCCACCCATTCGCTCACCACCACCAGCCAGCGCGCGCCCTCGGCGTCGGTCTGGGTGCGCCACAGGTTCACCCGGTCCGCCCCGGCGGCCTCGCCCAGCAGGCGCAGTACGTCGGGCACGGCGCTCATGACGTCCGGGGCCTCCAGCAGCAGCCGGCAGGCACCGGCCGTGGCGGCCAGCATGCCTTCACCACGCTGCAAGCCGTGGGGGGGCAGTCCGGTCTGCGCTGGTCCGGCCGGTGAAAGATCGGTCATGCGGGTGTCCTGCATGACCCCTTTATGAATCCGGCGGCGGGCGAAGTCCAGTCCCAGGGCGCGGTTCGCCATATCAGTGGTCCGTAGCGGGGCTTTCGACACCCCTGACGGGCATAACCTGGGCCACCGGCGGGTTCTGTACGGGCAGGGGGGCACCCTGCCAGCCGCCACCCAGCGCCTTGTATACGGCGATCAGGCTGGTGGCCGTGTCCGTGCGGCTTTGCGCCAGCTGGTCTTCGGCTGACAGCTGGGTGCGTTCGGCATCCAGCACGTCGATGAAGCCCACGAGGCCCCCTTCGTAGCGCGCCCGCGCGATGCGCGCCGCGGCGGCGCTCTGCTGCGCGGCCAGCTGCAGGTGTTGCTGCCGGTCCCGCGCCCGCGCATGGGTGACCAGGGCGTTTTCGGTTTCCTCCAGCGCCTGCAGCACGGTCTGCTGGTAGCGCGCGAGGTCGGCGTCGGTCTGTGCACGAGCGCCCTGGATGCGGGCTTCGACCCGGCCGAGATCGAATGCCGGCCAGGAGATGGACGGCCCGATCAGGAAAGTTTTCGTCCCTGGTCCGCTCAGGGCCCCGAGGCTGCCGGCGGCATAGCCGAAATTGCCATCGAAAGTCACCTTCGGGAACAGATCGCCCACGGCCACGCCGATGCGCGCGGTGGAGGCCGCCAGGCGACGCTCGGCCACGCGGATGTCCGGACGTCGGCGAAGCAAGCCTGCCGGATCGCCGACAGCCGTAAGCTGCGGCAGATCCGGCAGGTTGCCCGGGGTGACCAGCAGATCGTGCAGCGCCTCGGGCGGGCGCCCGGTCAGCACGCTCAAGCGGTGGATGGAGCGCGCGATGGCGGCCTGCAGCGGCGGAATCGCCCCCAGGGTCGCCTGCAGCTGCGCCTGTGCGCGCGAGGTGTCGAGTTCCGTGCCGCGCCCGGCCGCCAGCAGCGAGTTGGCGAGATCGAGGGTGGCCTGCTCGTTCTCGACATTGCGCCGGGTGACATCGAGCTCGCTTTGTTCACCGCGCAGTTCAAAGTAGGTGCGAGCCACTTCCGCAGTGACGCTCACCTGCACGTCGCGCAGCGTGGCTGCGCTTTCCCCGACCTCGGCCCGGGCGGCTTCGACCCCGCGGCGCACGCGGCCGAACAGGTCCAGTTCCCACGTGGCGTCGAAACCTGCGTTGTAATAGCGCTCATCCAGCGGGTTGGTTTCGCCGAAGGCTTCCGCCGGCGGGTACTGCTGGTGGGTGTAGCCGCCTTCGCCGGTGACCGTGGGCACGAGATCGAGCTTCGCCTGCGTGCGCAGCGCGCGCGCCTGGCGCAGGTTGGCCAGAGCGATGCGCAGGTCATGGTTTGACTGCAGCGCATCGCCGACCAGCCGGTCCAGCGTGGCGTCATCGAAACGTGTCCAGAACGCGCCGATGTCCGGTGGCGCGCTCGAATAAATCGTATCGGCATTTTCAAACACGGCCGGCTGGTTCACCGCGGGCTGCCGGTAGTCCGGCCCGACGGCACAGCCTGCAAGCACGGCACCGACGGCGGCCACGAGAGCGAGGCGGTTCGGATTACGCATGATTCATCTCTCCGGCCGGGAGGGCCGTGGGTTCTTCGTCCTGGTCCTCGCTGCGGCCTTTGCGGTCCGTCAGCCGCCGCACCAGGCGGTAGAACACCGGCGTCAGGAACAGGCCGAAGAAGGTCACGCCCAGCATGCCGGCGAACACCGTGACCCCCATGGCGTGGCGCACTTCACGGCCGGCGCCCGCGGCAAGCACCAGCGGCACCACGCCCATGATGAAGGCAAAGGAGGTCATGAGGATGGGCCGCAGGCGCAGGTGCGCGGCCTTGATCACCGCCGCTGTCGCGTCATAGCCCTGATCGTCCTGCAGGTGCCTGGCGAACTCCACGATCAGGATGGCGTTCTTGCTGGCGAGACCCACCAGCACCACCAGGCCGATCTGCGTGAAGATGTTGTTGTCGCCATGATCGATCAGCACCCCCGTCAGGCCTGCAAGCACGCACATCGGCACGATCAGGATGATCGCCAGCGGCAGCGTCAGGCTCTCGTATTGCGCCGCCAGCACCAGGAACACGAACAGCACGCACAGCGGGAACACGAAGGTCGCGGTGTTGCCGGACATTTCCTGCTGGTAGGCGACCTCGGTCCACTCGTAGGTCATGCCGCGCGGCAGGGTTTCATCCAGTATCCTGGCGAGCGCCGCCTGCGCCTGACCCGAGCTGTAGCCCGGTGCCGGCCCTGCGTTGATGTCCGCCGAGCGGTAGGCGTTGTAGCGCGAGGCCGTGTCCGGGCCGAAGGCCGGGGTTACCGTGAGCAGTGAGCCCAGCGGCACCATCTGCCCGGCCGCGTTGCGGGTCTTGAGATCGCCGATGTCCTCGATGCGGGTGCGGAATGGCGCATCCGCCTGCGCCAGCACCTGGAACGTGCGGCCGAAGCGGTTGAAGTCATTGACGTAGAGCGAACCCATGTAGGTCTGCAGCGTGTCGAAGACATCTGAGAGCTTCACGCCCTCGCGCTTGACCTTGGTGCGGTCGACGTTCACGTCGAGCTGCGGCACGTTGATCTGGTAGGTCGACAGCACGCCGGCCAGCGCCGGGTCCTTGGCGGCCTTCGCCAGCACTTGCTGCACGGTGGCGTACAGGGCCTCATCGCCTGCACCGCTGCGGTCTTCGATCTGCAGCTTGAAGCCGCCCAGCTGCCCCAGGCCCAGCACGGGTGGCGGCGGGAACACCACGACATAGGCGTCCTGGATTGCAGCGAGCTTGCGGTTGAGCTCCATGGCGATCTGGTTGCCGGAAATGCCGGGGCGCTTCTCTGGCGGATCGAGCGCAAAGAAGACGATGCCGGAGCTGGAGCTGTTGGTCCAGCCATTGGGCGACATGCCGGCGAACTCTACCGCATCCGACACGCCCCTGGTGGCAAGGCCGATTGCGGACAGGCGGCGCACCACGGTCTCGGTGCGGTCGATGGTGGCCGCGGGCGGCAGTTGCGCCACCGCGATCAGGTACTGCTTGTCCTGGCTGGGAATGAAGCCGCCAGGCACGGACTCGAATGCGGCCCAGGTGAGTGCGATCAGCCCGGCGTACAGCACCAGCGCGACCCCGCTCCGGCGCAAGGTGCCGCGCAGAGCCCGTTCGTAATTCTGCCCCGCGCGCAGGAACAGCCGGTTGAAGCGCTGGAAGAACCCGCCCAGCAGGCGCTGCATGAGGGCCGTGAAGAAGTCCGGCCGGGCGCCATGGGGCTGCAGCAGCAGCGCGGCGAGCGCCGGTGACAGGGTCAGGGAGTTGAACGCCGAGATCACGGTGGAGATGGCGATGGTCAGCGCGAACTGGCGGTAGAACTCGCCGGTGAGACCGCTGATGAAGGCCACCGGTCCGAACACGGCGCACAGCACCAGGGTGATGGCGATGATGGGCCGGCTGACTTCGCGCATGGCGGCGCGCGCCGCCTCACCCGGCGCCTGGCCGGCCTCGATGTGACGCTCGACGTTCTCCACCACCACGATGGCGTCGTCCACCACGATGCCGATGGCCAGCACCAGCCCGAACAGCGACAGTGTGTTGATGGAGAACCCGAAGGCGAGCAGCACCGCGAAGGTGCCGATGATCGATACCGGCACGGCGATCAGCGGGATCAGCGAAGCGCGCCAGGTCTGCAGGAACAGGATCACCACCAGCACCACCAGCAGCACCGCCTCCAGCAGGGTGTGGATCACCGAATGGATGGACTGGCGCACGAACTGGGTGGGGTCGTAGGCGATGCGGTAGTCCAGCCCCTGCGGGAAGTTCTTCTTCAGCTCCTCCATGGTCCGGCGTACGTCGGCCGACAGCTGCAGGGCGTTGGCGCCAGGCGCTTCGAACACGGGCAGCGCCACTGCGTTCTGGTTGTTGAGCAGGCTGCGCAGGCCGTAGTCCTGGGCGCCCAGTTCCACGCGCGCCACATCACCCAGGCGCAGCACCTGCCCGTCGCCACCCGTCTTGATGATGATGTCGCGGAACTGCTGCTGCGTGGTCAGGCGGCCGGCGGCGTTCAGGGCGATGATGAACTCGGAGGACTTCTGCGGCGGGGCGCCGAGCTGTCCGGCGGCCACCTGCACGTTCTGCTCGCGGATGGCGTCGACGATATCGCCGGTGGTGAGGTTGCGCGCGGCCAGTTTCTGCGGATCGAGCCAGATGCGCATGGCGTAGTCACCGCCGCCGAAGATCTGCACCTGGCCCATGCCGGGCAGGCGCGCCAGCACGTCCTTGACGTTCAGCACCGCGTAATTGCGCAGGTACAGCGAGTCGTAGCGGCCGTCGGGGGAGATGAGGTTCACCAGCATGGTGAGGTCCGACGAACTCTTGACCGTGGTGATGCCCAGGTCGCGCACCTCCGACGGCAGCCGCGGCTGGGCCTGCGCCACCCGGTTCTGCACCTGCACCTGGGCCCGATCGACGTCGGCGCCGATCTTGAAGGTCACCGTCAGCGTCATGACGCCGTTGGTGGTGGCGGTGGACGACATGTAGAGCATGTCGTCCACGCCCACGATGGCCTGTTCCAGCGGCGCCGCCACGGTTTCCGCGATGACCTTGGGGTTGGCCCCGGGATAGTTGGCCGTGACCACGATGGATGGAGGCACCACTTCCGGATACTCGCTCACGGGCAGCTTGTAGAGCGCCAGCAGGCCGGCGATGGTGATGAACACCGAGATGACGCCGGCGAACACCGGCCGGGCGATGAAGAATTCCGAAAATTTCATGTTCAGTCCGCCTTTGCGGTCATGACGCCGCGCGCGGCGTCCTCGCCCATGGCGACACGCTGCGGCGCCACGACCATGCCCGGCCGCACGTGCTGCAGGCCATTGACGACAATGGTGTCATCCGCGGCCAGGCCGCTGCGGATCTCGCGCAGGCCGTCCACCAGCGGGCCGGTCTCCACCGCGCGGTACTGCACCACGTTGTCCCTGCCCACCACGAGCACGTAGCGGACGTTCTGGTCGGTGCCGATGGCGCTGTCGTTCACCAGCAGAGCCTTGTAATGCCGTGTTCCGGTCAGCCGCACGCGGGCGAACATGCCGGGCGTGAAACGACCGTCGTGGTTGTCGAGGCGCCCGCGCGCCCGCATGGTGCCGGTCGCCGCATCCAGTTCGTTGTCCACGAAGGCCAGCTGCCCCTGGTGCGGAAACCCCGCTTCATCGGCCAGCCCCACCGCCACCGGCGTGGCGCCATTCATGGCCCCGGCGTCGCGGCGATGGTTCATGAAGCGCAGGAAGCCCTGCTCGTCGCTGTCGAAGCTCACGTAGATGGGATCAACCGACACCACCGTGGTGAGCAGGGTCTGGCCGGCGGCCACGAGGTTGCCGGCCGTCACCACCGCGCGGCTCACCACGCCCGAGATCGGCGCGGTGACGCGGGTGAAGGACAGGTCAAGGTCCGCGCTGTCCACTGCCGCCTGTGCAGCGTCCACGTTGGCATGGGCCTGGGCAAGGGCGGCGTCGCGGCTTTCTTGCTCCTCGCGCGAGATGGCATGCGCGGCGAGCAGCTTCACCGCGCGCTCCTGCTCCGACTGCGCCAGCTGCAGGGCCGAACGCGCCTGCGCCAGCTGGGCCTGCGCGCGTTTGGACTCGGCCTCGTACGGGCGCGGATCGATGACGAACAGCACCTGGCCCTTTCTGACCTCGCTGCCGTCACGGAAGCCCACGGCGCTGATGTAGCCGGACACCCGCGGGCGCACTTCCACGCGCTGCACCGCTTCGAAGTGGCCGGTGAACTCCTCCGAGTCCGCGGTCTCGCGGCTCACGACCTGCGCGACGGTCACGGACGGCGGTGGTGGGGCCACCTGCGCCTGAGCACCCGCGTGCGAGCAGCCGCCCAGCGTGGCAATGGCGGTCAGGCCGAGGAGCAGGGTGGTGGCGGCCAGATGGATGCGGTTCATGAGAGCTCCGTCAAAGCGCGAAAGCAGGCAGACGGCGGGAGTGCCATCCACGGGCAGAGTATGGGGAAGGCGCCGTGCAGGGCGCATGAACCCCCCGCCCTAGCGGGGAGGCTCCAGGCAGGAGGGACCCGCCTACCTCTTTAGGGGTAGGTCAATGCGCCTTGCGCGCCGCGCGCTGCGGAAAAACCGCGATGCACAGCGCCATGAGCGCCAGCAGCGCCAGCGAGGCGGCGTAGCGGCTCAGCGCCAGGCCGCCGTCGGTCAGGGGCTTGTCGAGGAAGTCACCGAGCGTGGCGCCCAGCGGCCGGGTCAGCACGAAAGCGAGCCAGAACAGCACCGTGTGCGAGATCCTGGTGAGGAAGTACAGCGCAGCCACCAGCCCCAGCAGGATCACGAAGATCGTGACACCGCCCAGGTATCCCAGGCCCTCTGTGTCCGCCGTCCAGTCCCCGAGCGCCGTGCCCAGGGTCTGGGAGAACAGGATGGTCACCCAGTAGAACAGTTCCACCCGAGGGGTGCTCACGCTGGACACCGCGATTGATCCTTGCGTGAAGCGCCACAGCGCCAGCGACGCCAGCAGCAGCGCCAGCAGCAATGAACTGCCGCCGGCGTAGCCGATACCCAGGGAGCGGTCGCAGAAGTCGGCGAGCGTCGTGCCCACCGTGGTGGTGGCGACCAGCGCCGCCCAGTAAAGCACCGGATGGAAGGCCCGTGCGCGGATTTGCGCCGTGACGAACACCGCGAACGCCACGGCGAATATCGCGGTGCCCACCAGGTATCCCAGTTTCATGGACATCGTGACGGCATCGCCGCCGGTTTCCCCCAGGGTGGTGGCGAGGATCTTCAGCACCCAGAACAGCAGGGTGACCGCGGGAACCTTGGCGATGACGTTCTGATTCATGCCTGGCTTATAGCGCAAAGTTATTGCGGGTGAAACCTACGCCGGCAGTTCCGACACCGCGCGCCAGACCTGGTTGATGGCGCTGTCGGTGTAGGCCTGGTTGCCCGCGTCAGAGTTGGCGATGGTGATGCTGCCGAAGGGCCTGCGGCCGATGACCCACGAACGTTCATCGTCGGGCACGTCCGGGTCATACAGCGGGTTGTATTCCGCGGAGTAGCCGTGCGGCCAGCGGTTGACGATGATGGCGTCGATGTCGCGTGCCGGGTCGAACCCGCCGGGTCCGAGGGTGCGTGCCAGCTGTTCGCGGATGTTGCGCTCGAAGGTCGAGAACGGCGTGGCCAGCAGTTCCGCGCGGCCCGCCCGGTTCTGGGCGTACTCGCTGAGGCCCGGCAGGCAGGGCGCCTTGGTCATGCGTATCAGAATGGGCTGGGAGGGGTCGGTCGGCGCGTGGTAGCCGCCGATCTGTACATTGGGGTTGAGGTCGAAGCTGGTGTGGTAGCAGCCCGGTGAGTACACCTGACTGAACCCGAGGTTCTTGAGTGCGTGCCAGTTGCGCAGCGCCACGTTGGTGTACACCAGCGGGCACTTGACCTGCTGGTGCAGCGCGGCCTTCTGTCCGGCGGGCAGGTCCGGTACCAGGTACGGGATCATGGCGTTCCAGCAGGCCATCACGGCGTGCTTCGAGCGCACGCGGAAGGACCGGCCGCCCTGCACGTAGATCGTCTCCACGCTGCTGTCGCCGTGCCGGGTGTTGAGCACGGTGCTGTTGAGGCGGATGCGCACTTCATTGCCCGGCTGATCGATGCTGCTGTAGTCCGCCTGTGCGGTCACGATGTCGATCGCCGACGAGCCGGGTATGGCGCCGGGCACCAGGCTGCGCACCAGCAGGCGCACGATCGATGCGTTGCCGTCGGGGAAGTGGTAGTGCTCCGAGCCGCCGGTGTCGTGATAGCCGGCGGCCGTGGGGCCCATGCGCCGGATCGAACCCTTCGGCAGCTTCAGGCCCTCGAAGCCCGGCATGTCGAAGCCCCAGCAATCGATGGCTGGCACTGCATCGATGCCGACGCCCCACTCGGCGTGCGTCAGCGCCTGGGCGTAGGCCAGCACCTGCGGATCGACCTTGAGGTAGTCGCGCAGGTATTCGAAATAAGAGATGCGCGACAGCTTGTCCTTCTTGGCGTCGGCAGACAGGCCCGGCAGCACGTCCTCGTGCGGCCCTTCGTACAGGCGCACCATGTCGGCCCGCGCAGCGGGGGTCAGCGGCGAGTGAGCGAGCAGGGCACTCCACGAATGCGTGGCGCCACCCAGTTCCAGGTGGTCGGCAGGCTGTCCGGGCCGCGGCCGGGGCGCGTGCCGCACGGCCGTATAGTCCGCGCCGAAGGTCTCCTTGTCGAAGAAGACGGCGCTGCCCATGTCCCTGGATTCGTAGAACTGCGCGCGCGCAGTGGTGGCCTGGAGTTGCTCGACGTCGATCCCCAGGTCCCTCAGCACGCCCTTGGCCACTGGGCTGTAGGGGCGCGGGCTGTCGATCTCGAGCGTGCCGCCGTTGATCAGCATCAGCCGGCCGCGGATGTGCAGTTCATTGCGCTTGGCATGGCC
>DAIDKA010000115.1 GCA_027451085.1 Gammaproteobacteria bacterium | reverse complement strand
CCCGCGACGATACGCACCGCGCGCCTGCAAGGCGCACGCGCGGTGCTGGAAAGTGCGGGTGCCGACCTGGTGCTGGATTCAGTTGCCGATCTGGTGCCCGCGCTGCAGGCGGTCAGCGCGACTTAGCCGCGCGCACGATCTGCCGCAGCAGGCCGGCATTGCTGGCGGCGATGATCGATTGGCGCTCCAGCAGCTGCGACTGTGCACCTTGCAGGTCGCTGATCACGCCGCCGGATTCCGTCACGCAGGGCACCAGGGCCGCTATATCCCATGGACTCATGAACGGGTCCACCGCTGCGTCCAGCGCGCCGCGGCACAGCAGCGCGTACTGGACGCAATCACCCGCCATGCGCAGGCGGCCGACCTTGGTGGCCAGCCGCGCCACCTCCCGGCCTCCGGGTCTGCCATGCCAGGCGCTTTCCTTGACGCTGGTCATGCCGACCTTGGCCACGGACAGCGGTCGCGCCGGTCCGACCCGCACCCGCTTCGGCCGGCCGCCGGCGCGCAGCAGCCAGCAGCCGTGTCCCACGGCGGCGTAAGTGGTCTCCCCCAGGGCCGGCAGATGGATGACGCCCAGCACCGGTGCGCCGTCAATGAGCAGCGACACCAGGGTGCCGAACATCGGCATGCCGAGAACATACGAAGCAGTGCCGTCGATGGGGTCCACCAGCCAGCAGCGGCCTCTGCCGGCCAGATAGCCGCCGTATTCCTCGCCGAACACAGGGTCGCCGGGCCAGACGGTCTTCAGGCAGGCCCGCAGGATCCGTTCTGCACCCTGATCGGCCCGGGTGACCTCGCTGCCGTCGGACTTCAGGCTGGCATGTGTGCGGTGCCGGGTACCCAGGATGATGGCGTCCGATTCCCTGAGTGCGGCGAATACCGCGGTCATGGAGGTCCTGAATTCGCGGGCTGAAAGTGCGGGCACGGCGGAAGTAGACGGCATCAGTGACTCCGGTGGGGTGATCATGGATTCAACTATTACGCAGCAGCGCAGTCAATTTCCCCGGCCAGTGTGCCGGCGTGACGGGCGGGACCGCGATCTGCCACTATCCGCAACCCGGCCACCGGCCGTCCGGCAGATACAGCGCTCCCATGATCCCGGCGTTCGAGGGGTGGACCCCGGTACAGAAGAAGGTCGTGACGGCCAGTTTCCTCGGCTGGACGCTCGACGCCTTCGATTACTTCCTGCTGGTGTTCGTGCTCGATGACGTCGCCCGGGAGTTCGGCGCGGCGCGCTCGGCGGTGGCCTGGGCCCTGGCACTGACGCTGGCCCTGCGTCCCCTGGGCGCGTTCGTGTTCGGGCGCCTGGCGGACCGCTATGGCCGCCGCCCGGTGATGATGCTTGATGTGGCGCTGTATTCGGTGCTCGGGGCCTGCACGGCGCTGGCGCCCGGCCTGATTGCCTTCCTGGTGATCCGCGCCCTGTTCGGCATCGCCATGGGCGGGGAGTGGGGCATCGGCGCCTCGCTGACCATGGAAAGCGTGCCGCCGGCGGCGCGCGGGCTGGTGTCCGGGCTGCTGCAGTCCGGCTATCCCTGTGGCTACCTGCTGGCGTCCATCGTTTATGCGCTGCTCTATGATCATATCGGCTGGCGCGGCATGTTCCTGCTGGGCCTGCTGCCGGCGCTGCTGGTCCTCTACATCCGGCGGCATGTCCCCGAGTCCCCCGGCTGGAGCCGTGACCGGGCGCGCTCGCAGACGGTGATCGGCCTGCTACGGCAGCACTGGCGGCTGGCGCTGTACGCCATCGCGCTGATGACGGCGTTCAATTTCTTCAGCCATGGCACCCAGGACGTCTATCCCACCTTCCTCAAGGTGCAGCATGGCTTCGACGCCCATGTCACCGGCAGCATCGCCGTCATCTACAACGTCGGCGCCATGCTCGGTGGCCTGGTGTTCGGCGTCGCCAGCCAGCGCATCGGCCGTCGCCGCGCGATCGTCGCTGCAGCATTGCTGGCGCTGCCGGTGTCCTTCCTCTGGGCGTTCGGCAGCGGTGTCGTGCCGCTGGCCGCGGGCGCGTTCCTGATCCAGTTCTGCGTCCAGGGGGCGTGGGGCGTGATTCCTGCGCACCTGGTGGAGCTGTCACCCGCGGCCGCGCGCGCCGCCTTCCCGGGCACGGTGTACCAGCTGGGCAACCTGATCGCCTCGTCCAACGCAGTGCTGCAGACCAGCATCGCCGAGCACAATGGCGGCAACTACAGCCTTGCGCTCATCAGCGTTGCGGCGAGCGCAGGTCTGGTGATCCTGGTGCTGACACTGGCGGGCCCGGAGGCGCGCGGGACCCGCATGGCCTTACGGTGAGGACTTCAGCGTTCAGCGGCGAAGTCGATGAAGCCGCGCGCCACGTCCGTGTACAGCAGACGCACGCGGACCCGCTGACCGATGTGCAGGCCGGCAAAGTCCTGTGTGATCCGGCCTTCGACCTGCGGTGACAGGGTCCGCGCCCAGGTGCCCTTGGCGGAGGCGCCGGTGATGATGGCGTCGAAGCTGTGCCCCAGGCGCTGGGAAAGCAGCAGTGCCGCCGCGGATTTGCCCACCCGCCGTTCCACCTTGGCCGCGACGTCCTCCTGCTGCGTGCAATGCTGGGCCAGGTCCATCAGCTCGCCGGTGGAGTAGGGGCGGGCCCTGGCGGACAGGACCGCCTTGATCAGGCGCTGGGTGATGACATCGGGGTAGCGGCGGTTGGGCGCTGTCGAATGCATGTAGCTGCTCACCGCCAGGCCGAAATGTCCCTCGACGGGCTGGCCGGGACGTTCCAGCGCGTATTCACCACGCCCCAGCAGCTTGATCACCGCCAGCGAGAGGTCGGGAAAGCGCACCGGATCGGCCTTGCGCCGGGCTGCGAGAAACCGGTTCAGCGCCGCAGCATCCGGCACCGGAGGCAGTTCGCCGCCGGACTGCGCGGCCAGTTCGACGATACGGTTCCAGTGTTCCGGCGTGCGCAGCACACGCCGGATCGACGGTTCGC
>DAIDKA010000114.1 GCA_027451085.1 Gammaproteobacteria bacterium | reverse complement strand
ACCGGTCAGTACCGTGCGGCCGGATCGAGATCGGCCAGGAGCCGGCGCAGCGTCTCAAAGCCGGCACCTGCATCCGTGACGCTGATGCTTTCGGCCGGATTGTGGCTGATACCGCCGGTACAGCGCACAAAGATCATGCCCACATCCACCAGCGCCGCGAGCGCCATGGCGTCGTGTCCCGCCCCGCTGGGCAGTCGCAGCGGCGTAATGCCCTGCGCGGCGATGGCTGCCTCGATCCGCTCCATCAGCCAGGGGGCACAGGGTGCAGCCCGTGATTCATGCAGCACCTTCACGGCGAGCGACACGCCGCGCCTGGCTGCAATGTGGTCCAGGGCCACGCGCACGTCAGCGACCGCCCGGATGCGCTGCGCATCCGCCGGCGCCCGCAGGTCGATGGTGAAGCCGCATTCGCCGGGAATGACGTTGACCGCGCCCGGCAGCACCTCGAGGCGGCCCACGGTGCCCACCAGGAGCGGCTCGGCCCTGCAGCGTGTTTCCACGGCCAGCACCATTTCGGCCGCCGCCGCCAGCGCGTCGTGCCGTGAGTCCATGGGCACGGTGCCCGCATGGCCGGCAGTGCCCAGCAGTTGCACAGACAGGCGCGTGGCGCCGTTGATCGAGGTGACGCATCCCACCGGCACGGCCTCGCGCTCCAGCACCGGCCCCTGCTCGATGTGCAGCTCAATATAGGCGAGAAGCTCATCGCGGCGGCGCGCTGCCGCAGGCCAGCGTGCCGGGTCCAGCCCGAAGTCCTCGAGTGCCTGT
The DNA here is from genome assembly GCA_027451085.1 of Gammaproteobacteria bacterium. Taxonomy (GTDB): domain Bacteria; phylum Pseudomonadota; class Gammaproteobacteria; order Steroidobacterales; family Steroidobacteraceae; genus DAIDKA01. The sequence goes on along the minus strand of DAIDKA010000114.1, from coordinate 5,741 downwards.
GCGAGGGTGATGCCCTGGGCATCCCGTGCCGTGAACACGGCCGGATCGAGGGTTCCGGCGACAGCCCTGCTGCCCAGCAGGGTCGAGCCGAAGCGGACCCCCTCCTCGTCGCCGAAACCGATGACCTCCACTGCAAACGGCAGCGGACGGTGCAGCGCCTGCACGCATTCAATCGCCGTCACCACGCCCAGCATGCCGTCGTAGCGGCCCGCGTCGCGGACCGTGTCGAGGTGTGACCCAAGCAACACGGCCGGCAGTCCGGGGCGATCGCCCTCGCGGCGGCCGCAGACGTTGCCTAGGGCATCGATGCTGGTGTGCATGCCGGCTTCGCGCATCCAGCCGGCCACGAGTCCGTTGGCCGCGCGATGTTCAGGGGACAGGAACACACGGGTGAGCCTGGGGGCATCCTGGGTCAGTGCCGCAAGCTGTTCCAGGCGCTGCATGATGCGCCCCGCTGCGGCCGCGGTGCTCATGCGGGCTTCCTGCAGGGGTGCTCAGTCATCCAGTGGCGGGCAATGTCGATGCGGCGGCACACCCATACATCGCGATGGGCGCGGACATGTTCGAACAGGCGTCGCAGGCCCATGATGCGGCCCGGACGGCCGATGAGCCGTGTATGCAGGCCGATGGACATCATCTTGGGCTGGCTCGACCCTTCCGCGTACAGCGCATCGAAGGCATCGCGCGCATAACAGAAGAAGTCCTGGCCCTGGTTGAAGCCTTGGGCGGTGCCGAACTTCATGTCGTTGACATCCAGGGTGTACGGCACGACCAGGTGCGGCCTGCCGTCCTGCGTGACCCAGTACGGCAGGTCGTCGTTGTAGGCATCGGCGTCGTACAGGAACCCGCCCTCCTCCACCACCAGCCGCCGGGTGTTGGGACTGAGGCGGCCGGTGTACCAGCCCAGCGGACGCGAGCCGGCCAGCCGGGTCAGCACCTCGATGGCCCGCCGCATGTCGGCGCGCTCCTGTGCCTCGGGAACGTTCTGGTAATCGATCCAGCGCCAGCCGTGGCTGGCGATTTCATGGCCGCCCGCCACCAGTTCGCGTGCGAGGTCCGGATGGCGCTCCAGCGCCATGGCCACGGCAAAAATGGTCAGCGGGATGTCAAACTCACGGCACAGCCGCAATATCCTCCACACGCCGGCACGGCTGCCGTATTCATAAACCGACTCGACCTGAAGATTGCGCGCCTGCGGCAGCGGCGGCGTGCCCACGACCTCGTGCAGGTAGCACTCGGCGTGCGCATCGCCATGCAGCACCGAAGCCTCGCCGCCCTCCTCGTAGTTGAGGACGAACTGCACCGCCACCCTCGCCCGGTCTGGCCAGCGAGGATCAGGCGGGTGGGGTCCATAGCCGATCAGGTCGCGCGGATAGTCCATGCGGGCGAGTGTAGCGAATGCCGCGGCGAACCAGCTATCGGTCCTGGCATCCCCGGTGTACCCGAAATGAGAACAGGGTGTATCAAATACGGCTCCTTGTGCGGATGCTGCGACCCGGCGGACAATCTCCGCCATGACAACCCCCGGTTCCATCAGCACCCTGGCCATCGACGCACTGGTCGATGTGGCCTTCGCATCCGAGGTCGAGTTCCTGGCCAGCCTGGTACGGACGCCTTCGGACAACCCCCCCGGGGACTGCGCACCGCATGCACGCGTCACCGAGCAACTGCTCCGGCAGCTGGGGTTCGAGGTTGAACGCCACGCGGTGCCGGAGAATCAAACACGCGCCAATGGCATGATCAGCGCCACGAACCTCATCGTGCGCCACCGCTTCGGTCCCGGCGGCCCCACGATTGCACTCAATGCCCACGGGGACGTCGTGGCGCCCGGGGAAGGCTGGAGCACGGACCCCTATGGCGCGGAAATCCGCGATGGCATGATGTACGGCCGCGGCGTCGCGGTCTCCAAATCCGACATCGCCACGTACGCCTTCGCCCTCAAGGCGCTCCGCGACAGCCGGTTGCTGCTGAGCGGCGTGGTCGAACTGCATGTCACCTATGACGAGGAAGCCGGCGGCATGGTCGGTCCCGACTGGCTGCTGGAACAGGGACTCTCCCGTCCCGACTTTGCGTTCAGCGCCGGCTTCAGCTACAGCGTCGTCATCGCCCACAACGGCTGTCTGCACCTGGAAGTGCGCATCGAGGGCCGCTCGGCGCATGCGGCGCGCCCGGATACCGGAGTCGACGCGCTGGAAGCGGCCACCCAGATCCTCACCGGCCTGTACGAGCTGCGCCGCAGCTATGGGCAGACGCACTCGAAGGTTCCTGGAATCGACCATCCCACCCTCGTGGTGGGCCTGATCCAGGGCGGCATCAACACCAATGTGGTGCCCGATGTCGTGACGTTTCGCATCGACCGGCGCATCATCCCGGAGGAAAGTCCGGAAGCAGTCGAACGTGATCTGCTCAGCTGGCTCGAAGCCGCCGGGGCGAAGATTCCTGGCATCAGGCTCACGGCACGGCGCGTCCTGCTGGCGCGGCCCTTCGTGCCCGTCGCAGGACAGGAAACACTGGCTGCCACCATCCAGCGCCATGCGCGCGAAATCCTCGGTGAGGATATTCCCACCAGCGGCGTGCCGATTTACACCGATGCCCGCCTCTACAGCGCCCGGGGCATCCCCACGGTGCTGTACGGTGCGGGACCCCGCAGCCTGCTCGAGGCCAACGGCCACCGCGCCGATGAACGACTGGTGCTGGAGGACCTGCGCAAGGCGACCAAGATCGTGGCGCTGAGCCTGGCGGAGCTGCTGGCCGCCCCCTGAACCCGGCTACGACAGGTAGATGAACCGCACCACGCACAGGGCGGCAAGCAGGTAGACCAGCCAGTCATTGGCGCGCGCCTGTCCTCGCACCAGCTTCAACGCGGCATAGCTGGTGATGCCGAACGCCAGGCCATTGGTGATGGAATAGGTCAGCGGCGTGATGATCACGGTCAGGAAGGCAGGGATCGCCTCGGCAGGCTCGCGCCAGTCCACCTCCGCCAGGCTGCCCATCATCAATGCACCCACCAGGATCAGCGCGGGCGCCGTGGCCGCCACAGGTATCGCCTGCACCAGGGGCGCGAACAGCAGCGTCAGCAGGAACAGCAGTCCCACCACCACGCTGGTGAGTCCGGTACGCCCGCCAACCGCGACGCCCGCGGCACTTTCGACATAGCTGGTCACCGGGCTGGTGCCGGCCAGCGCTCCCACGAACATCGCCGTGGAATCCGCCAGCAGGATGCGGTTCAGACGGGGGATTGAACCGTCCGCCGCTGTCAGGCCGGCCCGGCGCGTCACGGCCACGAGGGTGCCAACGTTGTCGAACAGGTCGACGAACAGGAACACAAAGATGATCTCCACCACCGACAGCCCGATACCCCCTTTCAAGCTGAGCGCCGCTGGAATATCGAGCTTGAAAGCCGTGCTGCCCAGCGCCGCCAGGCTGTAGCTGACGGGCGTGAAGCGCGCCAGCCCCAGCAGCCAGGCCGTGGCCGCGGTCAGCAGGATGCCGATCAGCATGGCGCCGCGGACCCGGCGGACCTGCAGTCCCGCGATCATCAGCAACCCCAGCACCGCGACCGCCGCCGCGGGCGCGGTCAGATTTCCCAGCGCCACCGTGGTGCCCTTGTCCGCCACGATGATGCCGGCATCCTTCAGTCCGATGAAGGCGATGAACAGGCCGATGCCGCCGCCGACGGCAGCAAACAGCGAACGCGGCAGCGCGTTGATGATGACCTTGCGCACGCCCGCCAGCGTCAGCAGCGCAAAAGCGCAGCCGGACAGGAACACGCAGCCCAGTGCCGTCTGCCACGGCAGCCCCATGCCCTGCACCACCGTGTAGGTGAAATAGGCGTTCAGGCCCATGCCGGGTGCCAGCGCCAGCGGGTAGTTGGACAACAGGCCCATCAGCATGCTGCCGAGGCCCGCGGCCACGCAGGTGGCCACGGCCACCCCGGCCACCGGCATTCCGGCCTGCCCCAGGATCACGGGGTTGACGATGGCGATGTAGGCCATGGTCAGGAAGGTGGTGAATCCCGCCAGCAGTTCGGTGCGCACGGTGGTGCCGTGGCCCCGCAGGTCGAACAGCCGTTGCAACATGTTCCTTGGTTTTCCTTACTCGTTCACGACGTCAGCCAGGCGGAACCCGGCAATGAGGTTGATCTGCTCCAGCGCCGTGCGGCATTCGGCTGCAGGTTCGTTGTGCAGCCGCGAGCGCATTGCCGCGAGGATGGATGCCGGGCCATGGCCGCGGACCGCCAGGATGAATGGAAATCCAAACTTCTCCACGTACCGGGCATTCAGACGCAGCAGCTGCGCGTACTCCTCCTCACTGCAGGCATCCAGGCCGGCGCGGCGCTGCTCCCCGGCCGAACTGGCCGTGAGCTGCTGCAGCCGCCGACCCCGCGTGCCCAGTTGCGGGTGGGCCTGGATCAGCGCCAGCTGCTGCGCCGCAGGCGCGGCCGCCACCACCGCGCACATCGCCGCATGCAGCTGCTGCCTGCTGGCATAGGGCCGGCCGGCCGCGGCGCGCGCTGCGACCCAGGGGGAATGTTCGAAAATGCCACCCAGCGTGGCCACGAATTCCTGCTCCGGCAGGGCGTTGAGACGATCAAGATCGATCACAGCGCGCCTGGGCTGGTTCCGGCCCACAGCAGCAGCTGTGTCCGCTCGGCATCGGTCATATGGGTCAGGTTGCCAAGCGGCATGGCACGCAGTGCGAGCTGCTTGCGCACCTCGGGCAGATGGGCACGCAGCTGGTCCATGGATTCCAGCACAATGCCATTGGGTGGCGCATTGAATCCGGCCAGGGTCGGCCTGCGCGCGTGGCATGGAGTGCACCGCTCCTCGATGATCGTCTGCACCCGTGCCGCATCCGGCGCTGCCACGGCGGCCCGCGGCTCCGACATGGGTGCAAGCGCGGCGGCCACCAGTGCCAGCGTCACCAGGCTTGCGATCAGTGGCAGCGATGCCGTGGCTGATTTGCGCCATTCAGGCTTGTGCCGCATCACGAACCAGGCACGCAGACTGGCGCCCGCAAAGCTCAGGGCGAGCAGCACCAGCCAGTTGCCGGGCCCGCTCCAGGTCATTGCGTAATGATTGCTGATCATGACGAACAGCACGGGCAGTGTGAAATAGGTGTTGTGCACCGAGCGCTGCTTGCCGCGCAGGCCCGGCCAGGGGTCCGGATCGCGTCCCTCCTGCTTGGCCCGCACCAGCTCCCGCTGCCCCGGGATGATCACGAAGAACACATTGGCCACCATGATGGTGCCCAGGCACGCCCCATAAACGATGAATGCACCGCGACCGCCGAACACATGGCACAGCCCGCAAGCCAGCACCGCCACCAGCAGTGCCACTGCGACGGCGAGCGCCCTCGGGCGCCGGCCGAGCGCAGAGCGGCACAGCCCGTCATACACCACCCAGGAGCCGGTGATGAACGCCAGGGCGATGCCGACGGCCGCGGGCCTGGACAACGCCAGCACCGACGGATCGATCAGGTAGGCGTCGGCCTGCAGGAAATACAGCGCGCACAGCAGCACCATGCCCGTGATCCAGGTGCTGTAGGCCTCCCAGTAGAACCAGTGCAGCGTGCGCGGCAGAACCTGCGGCGCCACGGCGTACTTGCGGGCACGGTAAAAGCCACCCCCGTGCACCGCCCACAGCTCTCCGGCGACGCCGGTCTCGCCGTCCGGGCGTTCAGGGGGGAGCAGGTGGTTGTCCAGCCAGACGAAATAGAACGACGAGCCGATCCAGGCGATG
>DAIDKA010000113.1 GCA_027451085.1 Gammaproteobacteria bacterium | reverse complement strand
GACGATCATCCCCAGCCTCTCGGTGCCGCTGTCGCTGATCGGCACCTTCGCGCTCATGTACCAGTTCGGCTTCAGCCTCAACAATCTGTCACTGATGGCACTGACCATCGCCACGGGCTTCGTGGTGGACGACGCCATCGTCATGATCGAGAACATCTCCCGCTACATCGAGGCGGGCGAGAACCCGCTGGAAGCCGCGCTCAAGGGCGCCGGACAGATCGGCTTCACCATCATCTCCCTGACGGTGTCATTGATCGCGGTGCTGATCCCGCTGTTGTTCATGCAGGACGTCGTCGGCCGCCTGTTCCGCGAGTTCGCCGTCACCCTCGCGGTCACCATCATCCTGTCCGCGGTGGTATCACTGACTCTCGTACCCATGCTGTGCGCGCTGATGCTCAAGCAGCGCCTCAAGGGGGGCCAGGAGGTGCAGGCCGGCGATGCCGACAGCGGGGAACGTATCGAGCAGCACGCGCATGCCACGCGCTGGCTGGGTCCGGTCATCGACGCATACGGCCGCAGCCTCAACTGGGTGCTGGACCGCCAGGGGGCCACCCTGGTCGTGGCGCTGGCCACGCTGGTGGTCACCGCCGCGCTGTACGTGTGGGTGCCCAAGGGGTTTTTCCCCGAACAGGACACGGGCCTGATCCAGGGTGTCTCGGTCGCCACCCAGTCGGTCTCCTACGACAGGATGGCCGAGAGCCAGCAGGCCCTCGGCGCCGCCGTGATGAAGGATCCGGCGGTGGTCAGCCTGTCCTCGTTCATCGGCGTGGACGGCGACAACGTCACCCTCAACAGCGGCCGCTTCCTGATCAACCTGAAGCCGCTGGAACAGCGCAAGGAGCGGGTGAACGCGATCATCCAGCGCCTGCGCGAGGAGACGGCATCGGTCCCGGGCATCACGTTGTACATGCAGCCCTCGCAGGACCTGTCGCTCGACAACACCGTGAGCCGCGCGCAGTACCAGTTCATCCTCAAGGACGCGAGCTTCAACAACCTGGACACCTGGACGCCGAAGCTGGTGGCGGCGCTGCGTGAGCGGCCCGAACTCGCCGACGTCGCCAGCAACCTCGAGGACAACGGCCTCGCCGCCTACATCAACGTGGACCGCGACACCGCCGCGCGCCTCGGCATCAGCATGGGCACGATTGACAACGCCCTGTACGACGCCTTCGGCCAGCGCATCATCTCCACGATCTTCACCCAGTCGAACCAGTACCGCGTCATCATGGAGGCGGACCCGAAGGCCTACAACTCCACCAACTCCATCCAGTCGCTGTACATCCCGTCGGCGGGCGGCGGGCAGCTGCCCATGTCCACCGTGGCCACCCTCACCATGGCGTCCAGGCCGCTGGTGATCAGCCACCTGGCCCAGTTCCCGGCCGCCACCATATCGTTCAATCTCGCCCCGGGCGCCTCGCTGGGCGATGCGGTCGACGCCGTCGAGCAGGTGGAGAAATCCCTGAACATGCCCGAGAGCATCAGCACCACCTTCGAGGGCGCGGCACTGGCGTTCCGCAACAATCTCAGCAACGAGTTGTGGCTGCTGCTGGCCGCCGTGCTGGTGATGTACATCGTGCTGGGCGTGCTCTACGAGAGCTTCGTCCACCCGGTCACGATCCTCTCCACGCTGCCCTCCGCCGGCATCGGCGCCCTGCTCGCGCTGATGGTCGCCGGGGATGACCTCACCATCATCGCTCTCATCGGCATCATCCTGCTGATCGGCATCGTCAAGAAAAACGCCATCCTGATGATCGACTTCGCCATCGACGCCGAGCGCCACCAGGGCATGGCGCCGCGGGATGCCATCTTCCGCGCCTGCCTGCTGCGCTTCCGCCCCATCCTCATGACCACCGTGGCTGCGATCTTCGGCGCCCTGCCGCTGATGTTCGGCACCGGCACCGGTTCGGAACTGCGCCACCCGCTGGGCGTGAGCATCGTGGGTGGCCTGCTGGTCAGCCAGGTGCTGACGCTGTTCACCACCCCGGTGATCTACCTCGCCTTCGACCGGCTCTCAAAGCGCCTGGGCCAGGCCGCGCCCGAGGACGGCGGCGAGCTGTCGGACCAGCCCACTTGAGGCCGCGATGAACATCTCCGCACCCTTCATCGGCCGGCCCGTCGCCACCACGCTGCTGACGTTGGCCCTGACACTGGCAGGTGCCGCCGCATTCGGCTTCCTGCCGGTGTCACCCCTGCCCAAGATCGACGCCCCGGCCATCTTTGTGTCCGCGAACCTTCCGGGTGCAAGCCCGGAGGTGATGGCCGCCACCATCGCCACCCCGCTGGAACGGCACCTGGGCGCCATCGCGGACGTGACGGACATGACCTCCACCAGCAACGTTGGCAACACCAACATCCAGTTGGTGTTCGGGCTGGACCGCGACATCGACGGTGCCGCCCGCGATGTGCAGGCGGCCATCGAGGGGGCGCATGCCGACCTTCCCACCTCGATGACCCGCAATCCCAGCTACCGCAAGCTCAACAGCGCGCAGTTCCCCATCATGACGCTGGCGCTGACTTCGAAGGTGCTGACGCAGGGGCAGATCTACGACAACGCGGACGCCATCATCTCCCAGCGTCTGTCGCAGATCGGGAGCGTGGGCAACGTGAACCTCAACGGCAGCGCGCTGCCGGCCGTGCGCGTCGAGATCAACCCACTCGCGCTGTCCAAGTACGGCATCGGCCTGCCGGACGTGCAGGCGGCCATCGCCAACGCCAACGCCAACGCTCCCAAGGGTGTGATCCAGTCCAAAGACCTGTTCTACCAGATCTACACCAACGACAACGCCCGCACCGCCGCCGACTACCGCGACCTGATCATTGCCAGCCGCAACGGCGCCTACATCCGTCTGCGCGACGTCGCCACCGTCCTCGACATGCAGGACGGCGCGACGGCCAACTCGCGCACCTACGGCATCTTCAACGGCCAGGCGGCCATCACCGTGGAGATCTTCCAGCAACCCGGCGCCAACATCATCGAAGCGGTGGATGCGGTCAAGGCAGAACTGCCCAAGCTCAAGGCGGACATCGATCCGTCCATCGACCTCGAGGTGATCTCGGACCGCTCCATCACCATCCGCGGCTCGTTGCACCAGGTGGAGGAAACACTGGTCATCGCCGTGCTGATGGTCATCCTGGTGGTATACGTGTTCCTCAACAGCTTCCGTGCGGCGCTGATCCCTGCGGTGGTGGTGCCGGTGTCCCTGGTGGGCACTTTCGGCGTCATGTACCTGCTGGGGTTCAGCCTCGACAACTTCTCGCTCATGGCGCTCACCATCGCCACCGGTTTCGTCGTGGATGACGCCATCGTCGTGATGGAGAACAGCACACGGCATATCGAGGCCGGGGTCAAGCCACGGCAGGCGGCGCTGATGGGCGCCCGCGAGGTGGGCTTCACGGTCATCTCCATGAGCCTGTCGCTCATCGCCGTGTTCCTGCCCTTCCAGGTCATCGGCGGCATGGTGGGCCGCCTGTTCAGGGAGTTCACCGTGACCCTGTCGGTGGCCATCCTGCTGTCGCTGCTGGTGTCGCTGACCACCACGCCCATGATGTGCGCGCGCCTGCTCGGCCGCACCGACAGGCACCAGCCCACGCGATTCTTCCGCTGGTTCGACGAGGGCTTCAACTCCCTGAAGCAAAGCTATGAGCGTACCCTGGGGTGGGCGCTCGATCACAAGCTCGCCATGGTTTTCACGCTGCTGGCGACCGTGGGGCTCAACATCTACCTGTACATCGCCGTGCCCAAGGGCTTCATGCCCCAGCAGGACACCGGCGCGCTGCAGGGGGGCATGCGCGGGGATGCGACCACCTCCTTCCAGCTGATGAAAAGCCGCCTGAAGACGGTCACGAAGATCATCGGCGAGGACCCCGGGGTGTCGGATGTCGCCGGCTCGGTGGGCAGCTCCAACGGCAACGCCGCCTTCGCGCAGATGCGCATCAGCCTCAAGCCGTTGTCACAGCGCAAGCTCTCGGCCGACCAGATCATCGACCGCCTGCGCCCCAGGCTGCGGGCAGTTCAGGGTGTGAACGTGTTCCTGTTCGCGGTGCAGGACTTCGGCGGTGGCGGCGGCCGCCAGGGCAACTCCGAGTACCAGTACACCCTGCTGGGCGACAACCTCAACGATCTGCGGACCTGGTCCCAGAAGCTGAAGGTCGCACTGCAGAACATTCCCGAGATCACCGACGTGGACACCGACCTTCAGCCCGGCGCGCTTGAGGCCGACCTCAAGATCGACCGCGACACCGCCTCGCAGGTGGGGTTGAACATGACCCAGATCGACAGCGCGCTGATGTACTCCTTCACCCAGGCCGGGGTGTCCAACATCTACGATCCCTTCAACCCCCAGCAGTACCAGGTCATCCTGGAGGTTGCACCCCAGTTCACCGTGCAGCCGGAGGTCCTCAACAAACTGGACGTGAGCACCGTGGGCGGAGCGCTGTCCGGCACCCAGGCCACACAGGCCGTGGCCGGCACCGTGTCGTTCAAGGGCGTGGCTGCGACCTCGGCGTCGGCCGTGGCCGAAAACCTGCAGCGCAATGCGTCCCTCAACGCCCTGGCGACCGGCGGCTCACGCAGCACCTCCACCGGTTCAGCAGTCAGCGTCACGGCCGAACCCATGGTGCCGTACGACGCTTTCAGCAGCTTTGAGATCAACAACACCCCGACCCAGGTGAACCATACCGGGGTGCAGGTCTCGACCTCGTTCTCCTACAACCTGGCCGGCGGCGTATCCCTCGGTCAGGCCTTGGATGCCATCCAGCGCACCATCGACCGCATCCATATGCCCATCACCATCCACGGCAGCGCCTACGGCACGGCGCAGCAGTTCCAGCAGCAGCAGAACAACCTGCCGCTGATACTGCTGGCATCGCTGCTCGCCATCTACGTTGTGCTGGGTGTCCTGTACGAAAGCTTCACCCAGCCGCTGACCATCCTCTCCACCCTGCCCTCCGCCGGCCTGGGCGCACTGCTGGCGCTGCTGCTGACCAACACGGAGTTCAGCATCATCTCCTTCCTCGGCATCATGCTGCTCATCGGCATCGTGAAAAAGAACGCCATCATGATGGTGGACTTCGCGCTCGATGCCGAACGCCACCTGGGGTTGAACCCCCGCGACGCCATCGCGCGCGCCTGCTCGCTGCGTTTCCGGCCCATCATGATGACCACCTGCGCCGCCATCGCCGGGGCCATGCCATTGGCGATCGCCAGCGGCGACGGCACCGAACTGCGCCGTCCGCTGGGCATCTCCATCGTGGGCGGACTGATCGTGAGCCAGCTGCTGACGCTGTACACCACGCCCGTGGTCTACCTGTACGTGCAGCGCATCGGCGCCAGGCGACGCAAGCGCCGGCAGCAGATGGAGCGGGACTCCGGCGCGCTGGCAGCAGGGGTTTAAACGGCAAGCCTGGCGAACTGCCGCCCCTGCGCGTCGAAGTTCTCCGGCGCCAGCCAGGCCTCGTAACCCGCCTTCAGCCGTGGCCAGTCCCGGTCGATCATCGAAAACCAGGCGGTGTCCCGGTTCCCGCCCTTGACCACCATGTGCTGCCGGAACAGACCCTCGTAGGAGAAGCCGAAGCGCAACGCGGCCCGCTTCGAGGGCTCGTTGCGGTTGTGGCATTTCCACTCGAAGCGGCGGTAACCCAGGGCGTCGAAGACGTAGGCGGCTGAGAGGAACAGCGCCTCGGTGGCCACGCGCGTGCGGGTCATGGCCGGGCCCCACAGGATGCTGCCGATCTCGATCACGCCGTGCACGGGATCGATGCGCATCAGCGCCTGCCGCCCCTCGGCGCGACCCGTGGCCCGATCGACCACCGCAAAGAACAGCGGATCGGAACCGGCTTGCGCCCTGGCCAGCCAGGCGTCCATGTCGGCGGCATCGGCCGGCGGGCTCTCA
>DAIDKA010000112.1 GCA_027451085.1 Gammaproteobacteria bacterium | reverse complement strand
TTTTTCCACGGCCGTCTGCAGGACCTGCGGGAGGCCGTCACGGGCTGGGTGCCTTGAGCCGATTGAGCGGACCCTGAAACGACAGGAGCCTGGCCGGGGTCTCCCGGCCAGGCTCCTGGGGAAAATCCTGGGAAGGGGAACCTTACGGGTTCACGAAGCCCTTCAGGTTCTTCAGCGGCAGCACGCGCACCTTCTTGCTGGCCGGCTTCGCCTTGAATGTCATCTTCTCGCCGGTGAACGGGTTCACGCCCTCGCGCGCCTTGGTGGCGGGCTTCTTGACGACCTTGAGCTTCAGCAGGCCGGGCAGTGTGAACAGGCCGTTGCTGCGCAGGCTCTTTTTGATGACACCGGACAGGGAATCGAACACAGCGCTGACCTGCTTGCGCGACAGGTCGGTGTCCTTGGAGATCTGGGTCAGGATTTCGGACTTGGTGGGTGCGCCAGCTTTCTTCGCCATATAGAGCTACTCCTCAAAACTGTTTTACGAAAAGACGCGGACCGCACCGCGCCGAACGATTCGCGCTGAAAAATAGCACATGGGGCAACCTGCGCAAGATATTTTTCGCCCGCACACATGACTGAAGTGCCTTTTTTTTCAGCGTTTACGTCACGCGTGGCAGCAAGGGTGCGCGCTGATCGGCGGCCCGGTCGCGGTGTGATCCGCAGCGCGTGCCCGCAACCATGCTGAAGCGGCTGCTGCGGGTGTGTTGTGCAAGTGGCTGTTTTTAAGCGAGTTGCTCTCTGCCCGGCAGGCCCGCTGTCAATGCAGCAGGATGAGCGCCGCCTGGATGGCGATGCCGACCCACAGCGGCGAGAGGTCCAGGCCGCCGATGGGCGGGATGAAGCGCCGGACCGGCCGCAGCACCGGCTCGCACAGGCTGGTGAGCAGCGATTGCATCGGAGAATAGCCGCCCGGCGCGATCATGCTGAGCAGCGCGTAGAGGAAAATGGCGTAGAAGTAGAGCCACAGCGTCGCGCGGATGATCGCAAGCACGCTGTCGCGCAACCACGGTACGGCTGATGGCGGCACGAAGTCCTGCAGCAGGTACACCGCACCGACCTTCACCAGCGCCACCAGGACGACGACCACGACCGATGCTGTATCGATGCGCCCTACCGGCGGCAGCACGCGCCGCAGCGGCATTATCAGCGGGTTGGTCAGCCGCACAACGGCCTGGGCCAGGGGATTGCGGAAGTCAGCCCGGGACCACTGCATCAGCGGGCGCAACAGCGCCACGTACAGGGCGAGCGACAGCAGGGTGTCGATGATGAAGTAGATCGCGCTCATGATTGTGGCGGAAAGACTCGGGTCAGATCTGCGTTTTGCCGAATTCGGCCGCGATTTCGCGGCTGCGTTGCACTGCGGCGTCCATGGCGGCGGCCACGGTGCGGGGCAGTCCCCGGGCTTCGAACACGGCGATGGCGGCGGCAGTGGTGCCGCCCTTGGAAGTCACCTCCGCGCGCATGCGCGCCAGATCGCCGTCCTCACTAGCGTGGGCCAGGGCACCGGCACCGTACAGGGTCTGCACCGCAAGCTTGCGGGCAGTGGCCGGTGCGAGGCCGAGAGCCTCACCATGGTGCATCATGAGTTCCGCCAGCAGAAAAAAATAGGCGGGGCCACTGCCGGAGACGGCGATCACCGCGTCGATATCGTCCTCGCGCGCAAGCCATGCCACTTCCCCCGAGGCGCGCATCGTCGCTTCGGCCAGCTGGCGCTGCGCCGGCGTGACGTCGGGCGCGGCATAAAGACCGGTAATCCCCGCACCCACCAGGGCTGCCCGGTTGGGCATGGAGCGCACCACCGGCACCCCGGCGCCCACCCACTCCTGCAGCGAAGCCACAGTGATGCCGGCGGCCACGGACAGCACCACCGGGTGGGAGGACTGGAGCAGGTCCTTCAGAGGCGCCAGCACCCGGCCCGCTTCCTGCGGTTTGACCGCCACGACGACGAGGTCGCTGCCGCCGATGGCCTCGCGGTTGTCGGCAGTGGCGTGGATGCCGAAGTCGCGGCCGAGGGCGGCGCGGGTTGCCTCGTAAGGCTCTCCGACCCTGATGGCCCCGGCCTGAGTGCCCTGGCTGACGAGGCCGCCGATGAGGGCGCGGGCCATGTTGCCGCCGCCGATGAACGCGATGTTGTGCTGTACTGTGGTTTTCATCGCGCTAGGGATTGTAGCTTCTGGGCCCGAAGATGTCCGTGCCCACGCGCACCAGCGTCGAGCCTTCCGCGACGGCTGCTTCGAGGTCGCCGCTCATGCCCATCGAAAGGGTGTCGAGGTTCATGCCGGCTGCGTTGGCCGCCTCCAGCAGCTGCCGCAGCCCGGCCGCCCAGTGGCGCTGCCAGGCCGGGTCCGGCTCCGGCGGCGGCAGGCTCATCAGGCCGCGCAGCTTCAGACGCGGGAGCACGGCGACCTCGCGCAGCAGCAAGGGCAGTTCCGCCGGTGGCACTCCTCCCTTGGTTTTTTGGGCGCCGAGGTTGACCTGGATGCACACATTGAGGGGTGGGGCGTGGAACGGACGCTGTTCGGACAGGCGCCGGGCGATCTGCAGGCGGTCCACGCCATGCACCCAGGCGAATTTTTCCGCGACGGGGCGGGTTTTGTTGCTCTGCAGCTGGCCGATGAAGTGCCACGTGACCGGCAGATCCGGCAGGGCCGCGATCTTGGCCAGGGCCTCCTGCACGTAGCTTTCCCCCAGATCCCGCAGGCCGGCAGCCACGACGGCCCGCACCGCCTCGGGCGGGTGGGATTTCGAGGCACCCACGAGTGTGACGCAGTCCCCACTTCTGCCGGCTGCGGCTGCGGCGGACGCAATCCGTGAGCGCACCGCCGCGAGGTTGTCGGCCAAAAACCGGTAATCCATCAAATTCTGCAGCGGCTGTGACGCATATGCGCAGTGGAAGCACTCTATACTTGAGGTGGCGCGGTTCGTGCGCGCTGGTGGTGCCTGCAAGGAATTCCCATGGCCGTAGACATTGCGCAGCTGCTTGCATTCTCGGTGAAGAACAACGCCTCCGACCTGCATCTGT
>DAIDKA010000111.1 GCA_027451085.1 Gammaproteobacteria bacterium | reverse complement strand
TCCAGCGCGTTGATGACGTCGGTGATGCTCAGTCCATAGTGCTGCAGCTGCTGCGGGTCGAGATCCACCTGGTACTCGGTGGTGAAGCCGCCGAAGTTAGTGTCGTCCACCACGCCGGGCACCGACTTCAGCGCGGGGATCACGGTCCAGCGCTGGATCTCCGACAACTCCTGCAGGTTGCGGGTGTCCGATTCCAGCGTGTAGCGGTAGATCTCACCCCCGGGACCCGCCACCGGGTCCAGCGACGGGCTCGCTCCCGCGGGCAGGGTTGCCTGGCTGATGCGCTCCAGCAGCCGCTGGCGCACCCAGTAGTCGTCGTAACCATCGCGGAACAGCACGGTGATCAGCGACAGCCCGAAGGTGCTGGATGAACGCATCAGCAGCAGCCCGGGCGTGCCGTTGATCTCGCGCTCCAGCGGCACGGTGATCAGCTGCTCGACCTCCTCCGCGGCCAGGCCTGGCATCTGCGTGGTCACCTGCGCCGACACGTCGCCCAGCTCCGGATACGCCTCCACGGACAGCGTCTTCCAGGCATAGATGCCGAAGGCGCACAGCAGCAGCGCCACCACCACGATGGCCTTGCGCCGCGCCAGGCAGATGGAGACGAACTGGTCAATCATTGAGCAGGATCCCGCCCCGGACCACCACCTTCTCGCCGGCAGCGAGGCCCGACTCCACCACCGCCGTGTCGCCCTCACCCAGGCGCACGCTGACGGCGCGACGCTTGAAGGTCCAGGGCGCCATGGCGACGAACACCGTGGTGCGGTCGTTGTTCATCAGCAGCGCCGAGGTGGGCACCACGACTTCGGCGCGCTGCGCGCCCAGCAGCGTCACCGTCGCAAACATGTTGGGCTTGAGCGCGTAGTCCGCGTTGGGGAACACGATGCGCACCTGCTCGCGCCGCGAATCCGGCTCCAGCACATCCGCGACCGAGGCAACCTTGCCGTGCAGCACCCGGCCCGGGTAGGCGCTCAAGGTGACCGTGGCGTCCTGGCCCTTGGAGACCCCCGCGAGATCCTGCTCCGCCACCAGCGCGGTGACCCACACGGTGCTGAGATCCGCGATGGTCATGAGCGGCTGGGTGGGATCATTGATCATGTTGCCGCGCGCCACGTTGAGGCTGGTGACACTGCCGGACACCGGCGCGCGCACCTCCAGCCGTCCCGGCTGCCCCCGCCCCTGCGCACTGACCCCCAGGGCAGCCAGCCGCGCCCGGGTGCGGGTCAGTTCGGCCTGGGCCTGGTTGTTGTCGCTGCGGGCCTGGTCGAGGTCGCGGTCGGCAATGGCGCCGATCTTCAACTGCTGTTCCTGCCGCGCCAGGTTCTTTGCGGTGAGCGTTGCGGCGTCGGCCGCCTTGGTGTCGTCGTCGTAGGCCTGGGCGAGGTCAGGAGAGTCGATCACCGCGATCACCTGCCCACGCGTCACCCGGTCACCGAGCCCCACGCGCAGCTGCGTCAACCGGCCGCCCAGCGGCGCGAGCACCGCCGCGGTGACGGCGGGATCGGACTCCACCATGCCGGGTACCAAACGTTGCGCGCTGACCGGCTCCGCAGCAGCCGGCTGCACCTCGATGCGCGCGCGCAGGCGGGAACCCTCCGGAACAGTGATGAGGTCGCCGTGGCGTTGCGGCCCCATGTCCGGCTCACCCGGGCCGCCTGGGGCCGCAAGCAGGCCGAAACCATGGGTGTACAGGATCACGACCAGCGCGATGCCAAGCAGGGTGCCGCCCCACAGGAAGGCCTGCCCGCGCGAGGTCGGGGTGTGGTCATGGATGTCCAAGGGGAAATGCTCCTGCGATACGTGACCGGCGGACCCTTAAGCGTTTCACGCCAAGATGACAGCCGGATTGATTTGCGTATTGGACACCCTGAAGTTACTTTAAGGTCAAGCAGCAAGAGTCTTTCAGGAACCCCACATGAAAACCGGCCTGACCATCGGCGAACTCGCGCGCCAGCTGCAATGCCAGCCCGCCACCATCCGCTACTACGAGCAGGAGGGCCTGCTGCCCGCGCCGACCCGCTCCGGCGGCAATTACCGCCTTTACGGCGCCGCCCACCAGGAGCGGCTGTCCTTCATCCGGCGCTGTCGCTCCCTGGACATGACACTGGAGGAAATCCGCACCCTGCTGCAGCTGCACGACGCTCCGGCCGGCAGTTGCAGGGCCGTCAGCTCGGTGCTGGACGAGCACATCGGGCATGTCACCGACCGCATCGCAGAACTGCGCGCGCTGCAGCGGCAGCTGCGTGCACTACGGGACAGCTGCGCCCACGAGACCGGTGACAGCTGCGGCATCCTCGATGCCCTGGCGCGCGACGAAGGCCGTGGACGCGCCGCGGCGCACCCCGGCGGCG
>DAIDKA010000110.1 GCA_027451085.1 Gammaproteobacteria bacterium | reverse complement strand
CTGGCCGCCGCCGGCATCGCTCATGCGTCCGACCACCACGTAGTCCTCACCTGCCGCCTTCCAGTCGGCCGCGACAACCTCCGCGGCATGCGCCGGCGTGGCCGCCACCTTGCCTTGCGGCATGACCTTGAAACGGCCGCTCCCGGCCAGGTCCTGCGACACGACCTGGGCGATGTCGGTCCGGCTGCCGGAGTTGCCCGCAAAGGGCACGATGGCGATGGGAATCGGGTCCGTCACACCCGAGGTGATCTGGATTCTAAGCTGCGCCTGCGCGGCCGTAGCCACGCACAGCAGCGCAAGCAGCACCGGCAACACGCCCAGCAATCGGCGGCGGATGGCGTGAATTTCAGTCATGGGGTTCATTCCGAGGGCTTGAATTCGATTTCCAGGTCGCGCACGAACAGCGACGGGTCGGGCGGCGGCGGCAATGGTGACGCGCGGCTCACCGCGTCCTCGATGGACTGGCGCACCGCGCCATCGCCATTGCAGTTACCCAGATGCACGGCCGTAACGGTACCACCGGGCACCTGCGTCACGTCAATGAAGCAATCCAGGCCTGCATGCGCCGAGGGCGGCCGGATCCACGCGCGTTCGATGCGGGCCCGGATCATCTGCTGCCAGCTGGCCATGGCCGGACTGTTGCGTGCGGCATCCGCCTTCTCCTCCGCCTCCAGGCTGTTTTGCAGGTCGGCCACGCGCGCGGCCTGGGCCCGGGCTTGCGCCTGTGCCGCCTGTTGCGCCGCCAGCTGGGCCTTGCGCCGTGCCTCTGCCTTGCGCTGCTGTTCCGCCTGCTGTTCCGCCTGGCGCCGGGCTTGCGCCTCACGCGCCGCCTGCTCCTGCGCCTGCTCCTGCTGCTGACGCTGCACCTGCGCTGGATTCGGCTGCGGCGGCTGCGGTGTTGGCGCAGGTGCTGGCGCAGGTGCTGGCGCCGGGGTCTGCGGTGGAGGCGGTGGCGCGGGCGGTGGCTGGGGTTGCGGCTTCGGCGCGGCCACCTGGGCCACCGCGGCCTTTTCCGACACCACCGTGGCATCGATGACAGGCGTGACCGCAGGCGTCGGCCGGTGCTTGAACTGCCACCAGCCGAACACGAGTACCCCGACGATGCCGGCATGCAGCAACACGGACAGGGTCAGGGAGATCCAGCGGTCCCCCGCCGGTTCCAGCGGCTCCCTGGGCGGTCCGTTCAGGAGCCGCTCCTGTGGTCAGGGCGGACGTCCGTCACCAGCCCGACCTTCGGCGCACCGGCCCGCTGCAGCAGCACCATGGCGTCCATGACAGTGCCGTAGTCGATGTGACGGTCCGCCTTCAGCTGCACGGGCATGTCCGCCTGGCGCTGCAGGGCCTGGCTGGCCCGCCTCACCACCTCATCGGCGGAAAGCGCCTGCCCGGTACTGCCGCCCACGTTCAGGTACATCTGGCCATTGGCCTTGATGGACAGCACCAGCGGGTTGGTGTTCTGCTTCGGCTCCAGCGGCTTGGCGCCGCTCTTGGGCAGGTCCACCTGCACCCCGGGGGTCAGCAGCGGCGCCGTCACCATGAAGATGATGAGCAGCACCAGCATGACATCGATGTAGGGCACGACGTTGATCTCACCCATCACACGCCGCCCGCGCCGCAGCCCGGCCATGCGCTAGGCCTCCGGGTTGCGCCGGCCGGAGGCTGCGTGCCGCTGCAGGATGGAGGAGAACTCCTCCATGAAGGCGTCATAGCGCACTTCCAGGCGGCCGACCTGGTCGGCGAAACGGTTGAAGGCGATCACCGCGGGGATGGCCGCGAACAGGCCGATGGCCGTCGTGATCAGTGCTTCGGATATGCCGGGAGCCACCATGGCCAGCGTCGCCTGCTGCGCGTTCCCGAGCGAGGAAAACGCGCTCATGATGCCCCAGACGGTGCCGAACAGGCCCACATAGGGGCTGATCGACCCGACGGTCGCCAGCGTTGACAGGCTGTGCTCCAGGCGGTCGATCTCCTTGAGCTGCGCCACTCGCATCGAACGGCGCGCGCCTTCCAGCAGCAGGTCAACCGGCGCGGAGCCCTGCTGCCGCAGGCGGGCGAATTCGCGGAAGCCCAGCTCGAAGATGCTGGCCATGCCGGTCGCGCCACCACGCTGCTCCACGGACCGGTACAGCTGCGCGAGGTCGCCGCCCGACCAGAAGGTCGCCTCGAACTTCCCGGCCTCGTTGCGGGCGCGCCGGATCACCAGCAGCTTGTGGAAGATGATGGCCCAGGACATCAGCGACGCATAAGTAAGCAGCCCCAGCACGATCTGCACGGGAATGCTGGCATTGAGCGCCATGTGGACTATCGAAAGGTCGGCGGGCATCTTGCTTGGCTCTCCATGGGTGGCGCATCCGGCCGGGACAGCACGCTCAGCAGCGAACCAGGCAGCGGCGCCGGGCGCAGGGTGGCGGCATCCAGGCAGGCGATGCGCACACCGGCACTGGCCAGCAGTTCCTGCCCGCGCAGCACCTGCTGCCTGAACGAAAGTGAGGCTGCGCCATGGCGTTCGAGTGCGCAGGTAACGGAAAGTTCATCATCCAGGCGCGCCGGGCGGCGGTAGTCGACCTGCACGCTGCGCACGGCGAACACGATGCCGGGATCGTGCGCCAGCTGCGACTGCACGAAGCCGCAGGCCCGCAGCCACTCCGTGCGCGCCCGTTCCAGGAACCGGAGGTAATTGGCATAGTAGACGATGCCACCGCCGTCTGTGTCCTCCCAGTAGACACGCATTGGAAAATTAAACACTCGGCAGCCTAGCTTTTCAGGGTCCGAACACATCTGAATTTTTTGTAACGCGGCGGGTGCCGATACGCACAAGCAGCTTCCGGGCGCGTCAACCGGCCTCCCCGAACATCGACAGGCTGGCAGCGGCCGCCTCGGGCACGGGCAGTCCCAGGTGCAGCCAGGCCTTGCGGGTGGCCATGCGTCCGCGCGCGGTGCGCGCCAGGAAGCCTTGCTGGATCAGAAAGGGCTCGATCACATCTTCCAGTGTGCCGCGCTCCTCGCCGATGGCCGCGGCGATGCTCTCGATGCCCACCGGGCCGCCGCCGAAGGTCTCGGTGATGGCGCGGAGCAGCCGCCGGTCCAGGGAGTCGAACCCCTCCGTATCCACCTGCAGCAGATTGAGCGCAGCGGCCGCGACAGCGCCGTTCACCTGCCCGCTGGCTTTGACCTGCGCGTAGTCCCGCACCCGGCGCAGCAGCCGGTTGGCGATGCGCGGTGTGCCGCGCGCGCGGCGCGCAATGGCCTGCGCGCCCTCGGCATCGATGGGCACGCCCAGGATGCCGGCCGAGCGCGTGACGATGCGCGTCAGGTCATCCACTCCATAGAACTCCAGGTGCTGCACGATGCCGAAGCGATCGCGCAGCGGGGATGTCAGCAGGCCCGTGCGCGTGGTGGCGCCCACGAGCGTGAAGGGCGCGAGCTTCAGTTTGATGGAACGCGCCGCCGGCCCCTCCCCCACCATGAAGTCCAGTTGCCCGTCCTCCATCGCTGGATAGAGGATTTCCTCGACCACCGGGCTCAGGCGGTGGATCTCGTCGATGAACAGGACGTCACGCGGCTGCAGGTTGGTGAGCTGCGCGGCCAGGTCCCCGGGACGCTCGAGCACGGGGCCCGAGGTCTGGTGCAGGTGTGCGCCCAGCTCGGCCGCGATGATGGTGGCGAGCGTGGTCTTGCCCAGGCCCGGCGGGCCGAACACCAGCAGGTGATCCATGGCCTCGCCGCGCTGCCGCGCCGCGGTGATGAAAATGTCGAGCTGCTGCCGCACCTGCAGCTGGCCGATGTACTCGGACAGCCGCTGCGGCCGGATGGCGCGTTCCAGCGCCTCCTCTGCGGGTTGCGCCGCGGGATCGGTCATGGTGCGGGAATCCAGATGTGTGCCCTCAGCTCTGTGCTGCGACCTGCAGCGCGCGCCGGATCAGCTCTTCGGTGGGATGCGGGCCGCCCGGCGCCTGGCCTGCTGCCTTCAGCAGGCGCGTGGCCTCGGCCGGCTTGTAGCCCATGGCCAGCACCAGCGCGTCAAAGGCTTCGCCCTGTGCGCTGGCGCCGGCATCCCCGGCTGCGACCGCGGCATCCACGACCTGCTGTTTCTGGCCGATGCGGTCGCGCATCTCCACCACCAGCCGCTCGGCGGTCTTGCGGCCGATGCCCGGCACCTTGGTGAGCGCGCTGATGTCCTCGGCCACCACGCAGCGCTCGAAGCCGGCGACGCTCATGCCGGACAGCACGGCCAGTGCGATCTTCGGCCCGACGCCCGAGACCTTCAGCAGGCCGCGGAACAACCGGCGCTCTTGCTCCGTGGCAAATCCATAGAGCACATGCGCGTCCTCGCGCACGGACAGGTGGGTGATGAGCCGGACTTCCGCGCCCACCGCGGGCAGCTGCAGGAAGGTGGACATCGGCGCCTCCAGCTCGTAGCCGACGCCCCCTACCTCCACCAGCAGCCAAGGCGGCTGCTTC